>CANEHP010000026.1 GCA_947427325.1 uncultured Clostridia bacterium
TCCCAACACTTTATTTCTGTTAGTGCTGCCTGAACCGCAGTAATGTTGATACTCCTCGCTGTGTATTCCCTCTTTGCACCACCATACTACAAAGGCTTCGTATTCGCGGCTGTCCCTTCCAAGACCTTCAAAATGATCCAAGTTCATTATGAAAACGGGAATATTGATTGGCTTAAACATTTCATTTATATTGTCATCTGTAGGAATGTACCTGTTGAGTTTATCCAAAAGCTCCCCGAAATAGGTTATCGTTTGAGACCGGTAGTTTTCACTGTAGTAAGAGGCAAATTTCACCACCTCAGCAGCTCCGAATTGCTGATAATTATAATCAGTCAAAAGCATAAGAGATTTTAAGACAACTTCCATTACCACACCGTGACATTTTTGTATATTGCTGATATTTGCTCTGTCCCAGAAGGGATGTTGCTCAAAGGGAGTAATTTTTTCGGCGAGTTCTGTTCCGAGTTTTACAACGGCTTTCTGCTGCTTGGTGAATATGCTTCCGTTATTCAAGCAATAAAATTGCTCCTCAAGCTCGTCTTTATCGAAATCAAGCATAAAAACAGTATCCAGCGCCCTCATCATAAATCTTTCCTTTATACAATCGGGCAAATCATCATAGTGCTTTCTTGATATGTCATATTCCACATCGGCTACCGTTACCGCAGGAAGATTGGACGCAAGGCAAAACTTATTTTTAAAAAAATTTATTACTGTAGTCAATCTCTGCTTTCCGTCTATTACAGTCCACACTTCTCCCATGGCTGTTTCTTCCTTTACAAGATATATGGAAGGGATTATCATTTTTTTAATTATAGAACGGATAAGCATACTCGCCTGTTCCGTATTCCACTGTCCGCCGTCCCTTTGAAGCGCAAATTCAAAATTTAAGGTTTCGTTTTCATATTTGTCAATAAATTGCTGAATGGTGTATCTTGCCGATGTTTGTTCCATAATAATCTTCCTTTCATATTGTAAACTGTTTAATCTGTTCATTGTCTAAGCATGTGTAGTTACATTACACTGTGTTTTGGTAATGCAATGTAATTTTTGCCCCTCATTATCTCTCGTGAATATGATTATATCTTACAAAGATACGAGGATTGTAATTTATTATATCTTAATCCGATACCGATTTCAATTAGTAACATCAACAAAAATCAAGGAGAATTTTTAGACACTTTTTATATTCGTTTAATATGAATTATACTATGCTTGCTAAATCGGTTAGTATTTTGTGTACTTTTATAAGTAAAAAATCTTTATTTATTCAAGTCAATATTATAATCAATTAGTAATTTGTTAAGTTTGTTTTTTATATTTTATTGGAGGAATGATTTTATGAACCGGCTTATTAAAACATATGAAACCGTATCATCTGTACAGGAAACACTATATAGAAAAGGTATGACAACACCTGACCAAGAGATAGATGAAACATACCATTTGCTTAGAGATTTCGGCATCAATATTAGGAAATCCGATATACCGAGAAATATCACAATATTTGATTTGCATTTATGGAGACGAGCTAAAATCAAAGCACACTTGCAGAATTAGTATTATTACATATGAGGACAAGAGACAAGTTAAAAATAAAAGATAAGTAAATTTATCTATGACAAATGCTGTCACAAAATTGATGAAGAGATAGGATAAAAATAATTACAGGTAAATGTCATTATATGTGATTTATACCAATCCCTTTTAAAATGCTGGATTAGTGCTTCGGGTGCAATCCCTTTTTTAACTGTGGGTACTACGCCAGTTTAAAAAAGGATTGGTCTTATACTAATTCTCGACTAAAAATAAACAATCATTGCGGTCTGATTTTCGCAATACTGAGTTGTGGTCCTTGCAAGGCGTCAACAGGATGTTGACGGGAGGTCGCCAAAAGGCGGCACGGACGCCGCCAATCAAGCGACCTCATCGGTCAGCCTTGCTGTGTCCTCCGCCTTGTCCTGCAAAAATCATCTTTGCAAATCTTTGTCTGTTTTTAGATGAGAATTAGTATTACGCATAAGACTGCATCTTTTTACAAGGACAAAAAAATTAAAATATGGTATTGTAGTTATGTCAGGCATATGTTTTTGCTCGGTGAAAGGAGGAGGTAGTATCAAAAAAAAGAAAAAACAATATACTCTTATAAAACTTCCGTTAAAGGAAGTTGTTAAGCAACAGTTTGATGTCCGGCTCAGCCGCAATGACGAAATCGACAACGAATATTTAATTGCTCAAGGTAATTCCCCGCTGTTTGATCCAATCGAAAGACTGCGTGGCAGCAAAATTCAACATATTCAAGAAATAATTCTTATTGTTGCCAAAAAGAACCCCAAGCAGGAAAAGGATTTAAGACGATTGCTGGATAAGGGATTTAGGTATAATGGAACTCTTTATTTCCGTTTCGGCAAGTCTGCTTCGCAGGGCAAGGACGGTATTACAGCATTTGTATGTGATGATATATATGAAGAGCTGTATACTATTACTCAAATGGATATACCGATTGACGAGTGTGTCATTTCAAAATATGAAGCTCAAAGATGTCTTGTGTTTAGTTCCTGTACTTTAATAGAGGATTATATGCCCAATATCGTTATTATTGGGGAATATGAAAAAATTCTTAAAAATCAACTTATAAAATGTGTGGTACAAAAAGAACGGGAGCTTACGGATAAAGAAACGGGTGAAAAGAAAAAATACAATGCCAAAGAAATTGAGGAGGGGTTCAGAGATATTAAGCTTTCTCCCTTTGACGGCTGCGGTTGTCATGAGCGTGAATTCATGACAGCAGTTAGCAGACAAATGGGACTTGATTATGATGCGGCGGGGACTCAAGTGCGACTCCCGTTTGTCAAGGGGTATTCGGTATATGTTCCCTTCAGAGAAATTTTGAAAGAGTGGGGGTACGAATACATTACCGACATTTACGGGCATAGACACCATATAGATACTGTGGATTGCATTTGGAATATTTCCATGTTCAAGGGGCACAGGATTTTTAAAAACAAATATGGTGATGACGCATGGATAGAGTATATGAAAACCGTTGAGAAATATGGATTTAAACTCGGTATCAGCAAATATAGTCACCATGTAAAAAATCTTAACAGATATACCCGTATGAATTTTCAATATTTGCAGTGTCTCGATTTGTGGAATCCAAAATACATCGAGGCTTATGAAAAAAATGACATTGCCGATTATGATATTCTTGACAGTAATAATGACGGCAAGATAATTAAATTGGCAAAGTATACCACTTCCCTGTTTGAGAAAATAATTAAAGGGGAAAAGCTTTATACATATAAATTTATGGGTATCAATGACACTGATGCATACGAGTCTGAAAGCAAATATCTTGAAGCTGCATTGATAAACGATATTATGTTAAAAGATCCTGCCGTTAAAAACTTTATTTACCGCAAATTAAAAAAAGCTATTGATGAGGCTAAGGTCGGTAAGATATACTGCTCCGGATTTTACCATACCGGCGTTGGCGATATGATTGGTTATTTACAATATGCGGCGGGGGAAGAACCTATTGGATGTCTTAATGCCCATGAGCTGTACTGCGGCAATTTTGACTGTGGCGATATTGTTTCTTTTCGGTCGCCGTTGGTTGATCCTTCAGAGGTTAATAAAATTAAGGTTATTCGGAATGAAAATATCGATAGGTGGTTTGGGTATTTTAAAGATCAGGATATTTGTATGTTTAATATGTATGATATATCCGCACCACAGCAAGGCGGCGCAGATTTTGACGGAGATTTGTTTTATTTATGCGATGATCCTATTGTAATTGAATCTAAAATTGATAAAAATATTATTATTGATATTGAGGATAAAGTTACAGCTAAATCCATGCCATATACAAAGGAAAATATTATTGAATATGAGGTGATGACAAGAGATAACAGAATAGGCGAGATTACTAATTGCGGCACAAGTATCGAAAACAGATATGTTGTTGATACTGAAATAAAGGAGTTATATGATAATTATGTTTCTTTGTTAAGAATTTGCCAAGGAAAAGAAATCGATTATCTTAAAACCGGTGTGCGCTGGCAGCTTTCAAGCGGGTTGCGTAATCATTTAAAGCAGCTTCCCTATTTTCTGTTATACAATTATCCCGATAAAATGAAAACATACAATAAGATTAAGGAGAAAAATAAATCTATTGAAAATAAGGAGGACAAAATAAAGCTTAATGTCTATCACTCCCCTTCCCCGATGAATGAATTGTGCGAATATATTTGCAAATGGGAAAAGAAACGCATTATTTGGGATAATTGCATACAAGATTTTATTGATTCAAGATGCCTTATTGTAAACAACGAACTCGATCTTTCAAATAAGGAGTATCTTAAAATTGCAAGGCGGCGTATTAATGAATATGTTGATGAGCTGAAAAAGCATTTTAATATGAAGGAAAGAGACTTTAAAAATTTCATACTTGAAGAAATTGTAAAAAAATATAAAATGGTGCTTTCAACAGATATAGGAGAAGATGAGGAAACCATTGCCAACTATGTGATAAAGGCTTCGTACGCCAGTTTATCCGTTAGCAAATCTTTGGCTTGGTCGGGATATGGAGATTATATTATCAAAAATCTGAAGGAGAACTCAAATCCTAAAAAGAATATTTCTATTAAAGAAACCCCATATAAGACTAAGGATTCCTTTGAGTATCTTGGTAAAAATTATGAATTTACGGAAGAGGTGTTATAAAAAATAGAAAAGGAAGAGAAATATCTATACGAGATAATCGAGGATTATAAAGAGGCACAGTCGGAAAGCGAAAAAGAACTGATATTTAAGTCCTTCTGCAATGCCATTTGGTCTTGTGATAATAAGAGACGAGTTATTACAAAGGTCTTGCGGTTTACTGTACATAATGACTTAATAGAAACGGAGATAGGAAAGATATTCAATGCCTGGTCTGATATTGAATATAAAAGCTATAACCCGAAATCGAGCAAATCCGATTGGTGCAGTGTAATTAGGCAAAAAATAAATAACATTTATACTCGCTATTTTGATAAAGAGGTCATCCTTAATAAAAATTATATGGAGCTTTTAAATATGCCTAAGAGACTGTATTATCGTTGGAAGGACGGTGAAGAAATGGACAAGAATACCGTCACCGCATTGATTGATAATGCAATTTCAAATTCCGTAGATGTAAAAAATAAATATCAAATGCAAAAAATGAAATTATCGTGGACTGAATATAAAAAAATTGCTGAAGAATTTTTGAAAAATATTATAAACAGATGTAAGCTAATTGAAGAATACGAAGAGCAACATAAATTAAGCAGCGTAAAGCCTTGCGGGTATAATGCGGAAGACCGTATGTATATAAGTTATTTTTGTAAAAGCCTTGAAGGAGAAATGATGAAGTGGCAAAAAAAATATTATGGCGTAAGAGATCATAAAAAATACTCTCGTTGTAAACAATGCGGCTCAATAATAGAAAAAACCGCAAATAAACATTTATATTGCGATGAATGTGCAAGAACTAAGGCATTAGAAAGATATAAAAAATATAACAAAACCCGTTCAACCACAAATAGAAAATCGTAAATTTCCTTATTACTTCAACGCTTACCGGTTTTTTTGATTTCGTATTAATAATGTATGTGAAAGAGAAAACAACTTTTGATTTTCAGTGAAAAAATCCATGATTTTTCCTTTCGTAAAATGTCGGTATGTCATTTTGATTAACATTCCGACATTCTCATATAAAAACAAAAACAGAAAGAAGTGAGAAATATAATTCTTATTAGAAAAGAAGAGGCGTTCGCCTTAAACAGGACGGGGGTTCCTTTTGGCGCAGACGGTATTTGCACTACAAAAACACGTCATAGGAAATATTATTTGACTGAAAGTAAAAGAAATTTGAAGCTGTTAAATGAAGTACAAAATAATTCTTTTGCAAAAACAAAAAGAAAGAAGCGGTGACAAAGGCTGCGAAGTCTGTGAAGCAGGAAGCCCGTTGTATTTAGACAATGATTCACAAGAAGCATATATCTGCTAATACTAACTCTCAACTAAAAATAAACAATCCTTGCGGTCTGATTTTTGCAACACTGCGTTGTCGTCCTTGCAAGGCGTCAGACTTGCTGCGTCCTACGGCTTGTTTTGCAAAAATCATCTTCGCAAATCTTTGTCTATTTTTAGACGAGAATTAGTATAAGAACCTGTTCTCGTAGAAACGGTACTTGGATTTTCGAGCAAATTTTGTAGAGGACAAGGCAAGGATTTCTTTGTGACTTTGAGAAAGTCACGCAGGCTTGCTGTCGCAAGTCAAGAAATTTTAACGCAGTCATTGACTAAATTTGCGGAAAAGATGCGTGTCAATTCCCATGAGAACAGGTTCTAAGAACGGCGCTTCAAAAATCGACTGCGTTGAGAAAGAATGGAATACTCCAGAAAAAGATGCTGTTAAGGCTTCTCATTCAAAGGCGTATAATGAAATTTAATAGAGGTAAATGAAAAAGTTGGATAAGAAATTTAGAAGCGACAAGTATAAAGATATTCAAATAAAGTCTTTTTACGATGTAGATGATGTTAATAATTTAATCCGCAAAGAGGTAAACGAACTTAAAGAGCATAATGATCTTGTAATATATGCTAAAGGAAATTTGATTTCCGAGCTTTTTATAAGTTTAATCGAGTGTGGTTATGATTTTGACTATATAGAACTTGACCGAATTGATGATTTACTCAAGAGTAAAGTTTACATAATGACAATAAACAATGAATGCAGAATGAATATTGAGTTGGCTTACCATAAAGGAAAAATTGTTGGGCATAAATCCAAGACAGCTCTTTTTTATACTGACGATTGCAAACAGGATATTATTGATTATAGTATTGATAATAGTATAAAAGTTATTATGTTTGACTTTGAACAACAAATTGCCACAATCCCATCGGCTTTAGACAGTGGGTAGTTCACATTAAGGTTATTGCATAAATAAAGAAGGGCAATCAGAATTAGTATAAGAAGATGTGATAGGAAGGCAATACGATATGGAAATTATAAATGAATTTGACGAGCTTCAAATATACGGCGGCAGTAATTACAGGATAAATGACGATATATCCATAAGACAGCCAACCTTGGGTGAAATAAAAGATTATGGAGAAAAAAAGTATTTTGGTATGATTAATACTTTGTGTTCTGTGGGTGCTGATTTGAAATGGCAATTAAACGATTATTATGATGTAGATTACACTAAAGTGTCAGACTATGAATTGTTTTGTTTTGTTTTATCCAAAAGATATACAAAGGAGGACACTCGAATACTGTTTGGGGATATTTTGGATTTTTCACAAATGAAAATCCATTATGCAGATGAGATAGAGGATAATGTCATGATTCAATATATAGACTCGGAAAGATATATCATAATAGACAAATTTATATATTCTTCTATCGTAAATATATTGCGCAAAACGCATAAGTTTAAACGGAATGATGAACTGCCGGGAAATGAATCAACCCGCCGGATACTTATAGATGACGCCCGAGAGGAATATGAACAAAACAAAAATAAACCGTCAAAATCATATCTGATGCCAATGATTTCAACCATGGTAAATTCGGAGGGCTTTAAGCGCAACGATGCGACTGTTTTTGATATGAGGATATGTCCTTTTATGGATAGCGTTGCACGCATAGGGAAGATAAAAAATGCGGAGCTTTTATTGCAAAGCGGATATTCGGGATTCGGAGTAGACCTAAAGAATGTCGATAAGGACTCATTAAACTATATGGGAGAACTTGATTAATTCAAGTTCTTTTTATATATAAACAAAAAAACAAAGGATAACGGAGGAATAACACAATGAATGTAAACGAATTAATTCTTGACAAGGTTCGCAGTCTTATTTTTACTGATCTTGCCGACGGCTCGGTAATCGGTCGCTTAACCAAGCTGGAAGAACCAAGCTTGCAGACGGCGGCAGAAGGCGAAGAAATTACAGACGCACAGGGAGCATTGATCACAAAGCTTTTCAAGGCAAAAACCGGCAAGTTTACAGCAACAAACTCACTTCTTAGTATGGATCTGCTTGCATTGCAGTACGGCGCTGAAAAGGAAGTAGCTGACGCAACAAATAAAATTACCGTTCCTACTGAGGAAATTCTTACAGTAGAGAATGGAAAGGTTGTACTGGCTCATGAGCCTGTTGGTGAAATCAAGTATATTTATCAGCTTGAAAGCGGTCAGCTCGCAAAGAAATATACTGTTGGCGCTGCTGCAAGCGAAACAGACTTTGCAATTAACGGAAAGGAAATAACCGTTCCTACCAACGTAACAGGAAAAATTTATGTTGAATATGAATATGAAGCAGCTTCTGCTGTTCGTGTTGCAAACAATACAGAGAATTTCCCTGAGGCAGTCGGCGTTAAGATTTTTGCAATCTTTAAGGACGTGTGCAATGAAAACATTAAGTACGCCGGAGCAATAGTTGCAAATAAGGGCAAGATTGATCCTTCCTCTATTGAAACCGCACTTACGGGAACAGGCAAGCATAGCTTTGATATTGACTTTATGAAGGACTATTGCGAAGACGGAGCAGATCTTTTCTCCGTCATAGTTGCAGAATAAGAGACTATATAAACATTGAAATGTTGAGGGAGGTGAATATTCCGCCTCCTCAATGTTTCTTTTATATAATATCTCTATTGTAAATAAGGACGGTGATTAATTATAAAACATACAGATATAAACCATTGGTGTGTATTGTGCGGCATCGGATATCATGCCTGCGATTCATGCAGCAAGGAAAAAAATGTTACTCCCTGGAGAAGTCTAACCGATACGGTTGAGCATTATAAAATCTTTATGGTTTTAAGAGATTATAAAAATAAGTTGATTAGTAGAGCAAAGGCAAAGGAGTTCTTGTCTGAGTTGGATTTATCTGACAAGGATAATTATAAAGATAATGTAAAGAGTGTCTTGGCAGACATTAATACAGTTGAGCAAGCTATAACCGCTGAAACAAAAATGCCTACACAACAAATATCAAAAGACATAAAAACAAAGAAAAATAAGTTTGCCTCTGAAAGGGTTGATCTTTAGGAAGTATAATGATAGCGGTTTGTATTGACTGACCGACTTTTTGAGGAGATGTGAATAGTATTTATTGTATAGGGTAAGAATGCTATTCATAATTGTAAATAGTTTCTTGCCCTATTTTTTACAGTTTTTACGAAAGGAGGATAAGAAAATTAAAGCAATAAGCGAATTAACAGGAAAGGAATATGAACTTGAAGATGTGATATGGTATGGCAATGCGCTTCAAGCTGCACAATATTATCTTTGGAATTGCAAGCCTGTTGATATGACGGTATCACCGGATACAAAAAGGTGGACGTTTGCGTTTACCAAAGAAGATCACAAAAAATATATTGGACGCTGGAACAATCAAAAGAGTAATTCAAATTGACAGGTTGGTGATAGTGTGAGAAACAGAATTTATTTGGATAATGCCGCCATTAAAAAACCTTCTGATGATACTATTGAGTATATTTCAAATATCTTAAGAGACAACTGGTATAACCCCAATTCCTTATACGGATGCGGTGCAAAATCCAAAGAAATAATACATATGGCGAAGTCTGCCATATCAAAAGAAATTAATTGTAATGCGGAGGAAATCATTTTTTGCAGCTGCGGTTCTGAGGCAAATGCTTTGGCGACTGTAGGATACATTAGGGCAAATGATAAAAAAAGCTTTGTTACAAGTACAACAGAGCATTCAAGTGTTTCGGAAAATCCTTATGCAAAGAAGATTATTACTGTCGATAAATATGGGTACTTCAACTTAAATGAAATAGAAAATGTTCACGACACGTTAGTATCTTTGCAAATGGCAAATTCTGAAATTGGCACAATACAGGATATTAAAAATATAGTAAAAATACTCCATAAAAATAATTGTGTTATTCACACCGATGCAGTTGCTTCTTTCGGGAAAATGAAAATTGACGTAAAAGAGTTGGACCTCGATATGATGACCGCAGCAGGGCAAAAGATTGGCGGTATATTGGGCTGTGGGTTTTTGTATAAGAAAAAGAGTATAAAAATTGAACCTATAATATACGGTCATAATACTTTACGTGGCGGAACTCCAAATGTTGCGGCTATTGCGTCGTTGAGCAAGGCTGTTGAAGATTGTTGCCGTTCTTCTATCTCGTCGGATAACAGAAACTATGTATATAATTACATTATGAAAAACCTTTCAGACAGTTACTTAATAGGCGCACCTATAGAATCGGGAAGTAGATTGCCACACAATCTATATATGTGCTTTAAAGGTATTGAAGGAGAATCCTTAATGATTTTGCTGGATATGAAAGGCATCCAAGTATCCACCGGTTCTGCCTGTACATCCGGCAGCTTAACGCCTTCTGCAACTTTATCTGCTATTGGTATGGATAAACAAGATATTCATAGTTGTATCAGAATGACATTCAGCGGAAATGAAACTAAAGAAAAGTTGGATTTTGTAAACAGTACATTAAAACAATGCGTTAAAAGCTTAAGAAATCTAACGGATAAATAGAAAGGATATGGTTACATAGCGAACAGAACAAAATTTAATGTTGATAAGGATATCAGCAAGCGAACTTATAAATGCAGCAATATTTAAAGCGAAACCTTTTTCAGTATCATTTTTCTAATGTTGAACATAAGCGGGTTACATGGATGAAAAGGGTTGGCAGGTAGATTTAAGGCAACACCGCTCACAAAGACGTTAGGCGGTCATTGTGCGGTGTTGCCTTAATGCGAAGAGTCTAAACAAATTAAACGAGAAGAAAAGAAAGGAAATAAATAATGTTTGAATATTTTAAGATAAAGAAAAAGGAATATAAAATTAAAACTATGATTTATGATACTTTGCTTAAATTTTCTGACCGAAAAGATAAGCTTTTTGAGGTAACGGATAAACTGTTACTTTCCGTAAAGGGCGAAAGTCCCGAAGAAATCAAAAAAGAGTTTATGGATAATTTAATACAATATATTTACGAAAGCAAAAAGGATAAAGACAAAGAATAAGAGCATTATGATATTGAGACTTCATTACAAAAATCAGGAATGCGGTGTATTTCGTAAAGATTTCGGATGTTTTTGACCCGATGCAATAGATGAATCAGGAAGGCTGAAAGTAAGCACTGAGATATTTAAAAAAATGCAGGTTTTACGGTATTCCTGAAAGATGAGTTTTGAAAGGAGGGCTTTATTATGGATGATAAGGTAATTGATTTAATTGCCAAATTAGATATAAATAAAAGCAAACGGCAGTTACAAGCAGATATTGACAAGATAAAAGGTCAAATTGATTTTGCTGTTAAAGTAAAGAAAATTAAGCTTGATGAAAGTATTCAGAAATCGATAACAGCTCAGTTAGATAATTTGAAAATATCGCTTAATGATATGACAGTTAGCAAAGAACCGTTGAGCCAAACTGTGTCGGAGGTTAATAATGCTTTAAAAGGGATACAGGTTAATGTTCTTTCAGGGAATGACGGTTCTCAGCAAGCAAAGCAAGCGGGTCAGCAAGTTGGGCAAAAATATGGCGACGGATTTGCTCAAGGAATTAAAAATAATTCCACTAAATTTTCAAGTATTGTAAAAAATCAGTTTAAGCAAGTGGGAGATGCTTTTAAGCAAACATTTTCTATTGCCGCTATCGGTATGACCGCAATTTCGAAAACTAAGGAAGCAATAACAGAATTAAAACAAATTAATACATATTTAACCGAAATCAGTAAAGACAACGATAAATTAACCGCTTCAGAGTTAAAAGAAATAGGCGACAATTCCTTTAATATTGCAAGTAAATACGGTAAAAAGCCTACTGATTATCTTTCGGGTGTTAAAGAATTATATCGTGCAGGATATAGAAACGCAGAAAGAATTGCTGAACTGTCCGTTGCCGCACAGGGAGCAGGCGATATGACGGCTGAACTTGCCAATAAATATATTATTACTACCGATAAAGCCTATAAATTAGGCGGTTCTGTTGAAAAATTAATGGAAATACTTGATGGCAGCAACAATATTACCAATCATAATGTTGTCAATATGACACAGCTTGCCGAAGGCATGGCTATTGTTGGTTCTCAGGCGGCTAATGCCGGAGTTGGAATTGAAGAAACTACTGCGTCTTTGGGTACAATGATTGCAGCTACTCAAAGAGACGGCAGCGAAGTGGCACAAGCGTTTAAGGCAATTCTGATGAATATACAGCAGGTAACAGACGAAGAAGAAGGAATTGACGCCGAGGGTCTTACAAAATACGAAAGGGCTTGCGCAGCATTAAATGTTTCTTTAAAAGAAACCAAAAACGGAATCGCATCTTTGCGTGATCCTATGCAAGTCATAAAAGAATTGTCCGAAGCATATGTCAAGTTAGACGAAAATGACATTCGCCGTACAAATCTGTTAAGTTCCGTTGGCGGTAAACTCAGAGCTAACGCTCTTGACGCCTTGCTCCAAAATCAAGATATGTATAATTCTATGCTTGAACAGTATGCGCAGGGTACGGGTACTATGGCGGCAGAAGCGGAGAAAACCGCTAATTCTTGGGAAGGTAGTTTAAACCGTTTATCCAATACATGGACTGATACCGTAGAAAACGTCACTGATTCAGATGCTATCATTACCGCTATCAACGGCTTGAACGGTATACTTTTCGTTATCAACAAAATAACCGAAGCATTAGGCTCTTGGGGAACAATCGGGGCAGGTATCGGAATTGCAGCAAGCATAAAAAACGTCGGTAGACCTAAAATGTTTGGTCTTTTTGAATATGCCGACAGCAATAAGTGTTCTTATGGATACATAAGTTTTCTTAACGCCGAATATGGGACATACATATTCGTAAACGAAGCCTCAATATGCGGGGAAATTTCTACACTGTGCAGCACTTCCCTTTTGGAAGTAACAGTCCGCACACTGAAACAGTCCGCAGGGACAGCCCTTATAAGGAAGCCCTCACAGAAGCGACAACAGGCGGTAACAGTTAGGTGAAACCCTGCTGTTATAAGATGCGCTCGGTACTGACTGACATAACAGTGTGGCCTCTGAAAAGGTCACGGAAATGTGAAAATCTTATCTTTCATTTGTGGAACTCTCATTGTCGGAGTTGATAAGAATGACAATAAAAACAAAATACTCTTGCCTTTGCGGAGTGGCAAGAATAAAAAATGTAAAATTGACTTTCATAGATATATTGGAACATATTGTTATATCAATTATAATTTTAATGCAAATTTTATTTATATTGTCTGTTGATGAGGCATAATCGAATAGTATATAACCAGTCGCATATTGTGCATTCTGTAATTCTATGGTTCAATCAGACTCTTTGAGGGCTTGAGCAAATAAAGGAGTTGGACTTGTGTGCCATTATTACGATAAGGCTCAGAACTGCAAGGACGCTGTAGACGACCTGCACAACAGCCTTGCGATATTTTTATTTTTACATAGAAAAAAGAGACTGCATATTTTTAAAAAAGCAGTCTCTTTTCTGTGTGTAAAATATATAACACACCGAAAAAATTTAAATAAGGAGGTTAATTATGTTTGGAAAAGTAGAGATAAAATTAAAGATACCTTAGATGTTAAAAGTCACTACCGCATTTATTACAATGATACTGCTTACCTATTTTCTTAGAACCAAGTCCGAATAGTCCCGCAGACACTGTTCTACCTATTAATGATATTTTAGATGTATTTGTCGATTGGCAGTAAGGACACTTAATAACGGGTATATAATACGGACTATTTGGGTCTTGTGTCGGATCATATTTTGGAGCATTTTTTCTTTGCTCTGCTAATTCTGTGTCGCAATCATAGTTAGCTATAAATGTTAGTTCACAATTACATTCTGTACAAAAGGCGTTGTATTCTTTTGATGTTTCAAACCAATAAAATTTTTTACATTGAGGACATCTATATTGATTTTTATTTATAATCATTAGTTTTTTCTCCTGTTTTTATTTTTAATTATACTTCTCCACAAAGTATAAATCAAGTGCTTCTCCACAAAGTACGAAAAGTGTATATCCACAATACACAAATAATAATAGTATGATATTCAGAACAATAACAGATGATATAACAGGGGCAAATAAATCTATAGGATTATTTGGAAAGTCATTAAGTGATTTCAAAGAAATAATAAATTCTTTTAAACAGAATGGATTTGTAAATACATTACTCAATACTCCGCTAATCAATATTGATACAGAGGCCATAAATGACTATAATAACAGAATTAGATCTTCTATTTCATTTGAAGAAGCGCTTGCCACAGCAAGAAGAACTACTAATGCTGATACCATTGCATTAATTGAATCATCTCATGGTGCAGAGGTTCAGATTGAAAGAGTTACTGCCGCCCAAAAAGCATCAACAATTGCAGCCAAAGCAGCTTCAGCAGGGCTAAATCTACTGAAAACCGCAGGCAACGCTGTTGTTTCTATAGGCATCGCTATGTTGGCATCTTTTGCCATCAATGGTATTATAACACTAATTGATAATACTGTCAATAGAACAAAGAAAATTAAAGAAGCTGCGGAAGAAGCGAAAAATGCCATTAAGGATATTAAGTCTGAGATAGACAACCTTAAGAAATCCACAAAGGATATCGGACAGAATTATGCAGAACTTGCACAAGGCGTCAAAAACTTAGGTCAAATTGACCAGTCAAAAGGAAATTTAAGCACAAGCGAATACGAGAAATTCTTGGATTTAAGCAATCAGTTAGCGGAGCTTTACCCATCTCTTACAAAAGGCTTTGACGAAAACGGTAATGCTATTTTAAATCTTTCCGGTAATGTCGATACAATTACAGCCTCATTGACTAATCTTTTAAAGGTTCAACAGCAGATTGCTGCCGGAGAGATTATGGAAAAAATGCCTGATGTTTGGGCAGGGTATTTAGCTGAATCAGAAGAATCTCAACGTTTAATAAATTACTATACTGAATATACCCGAACCGCTTTAAAGCAGATAGAAGAACTAAAAGAGGGCAAAACCCTGCTCACCATAGGAATACAGGATAAAAAAAATGAAACATACTCGGCTGATGTAATGAATAATGCTATTAAAAATTTGGGGTTTGGCAATATAGTAAAAAGTATGAATGATGATCCTTTTATTGCATATGCGACATCGCCAACTGTTTCATCAGTTTCATACGCAGGGCAAGCAGACAGTATAGATTCCGAATGGGATTTGTCTAAGCTTACAGATAACCAAATAGAACAGCTCAAAAACGAATTGGGCAGACTCTCGTCTGAATATCAAAAAGAAATTAATAGGGCTAAAAATGACATTTCTTTAGCAAATTCGGAAATGGCAAGCTATATCAATACATGGCTATCTTCTGATGATGGACGGTGGAATTTTTCTCAATTAAGCTCTTCAATGCAGAATGTAGTAAAAGATGTTTTGTTGAACTCTGATTGGAAAAAGGCTATACCGGATGATATTGATATAAAGGGTGAAGAGGGCTGGAAAAATGTCACTAATTGGTTAAATGAGAATTTGCTATATGCGGCACAACAAATTGATGACAAAGGCATTGAAGATTCTTTATCCGAAGCCCTTGAGAACGCTTTATCCTTAGACGCCCTCAGTACACTTATTGAAAACCTGAAAACTCAGCAGGGCTTTGATGAAAATAATCCCTTGATTGTATATCTACAGACTAAGCTTGACAAAAAAAGTACTCTTGTGGGTGATGTTCAAAAAAAACTCAATGAAGAAGATTGGGATAAAATCGAAGACTTGTCGCCCGAGGACCTTGAAATTGCGGCTAATTTGTCGATTCCTGACGGTACTTTTTTGACTTTTGAGCAATTAAAGCAAGAAATAGAAGCACAAAAAAGGGAAGCTGCACTTGCGGCTTTAGCCAACAAAGATTATGCAGAATCCATAAAGGAAATCAAGGAAGCCACTGACGAGGTTCTGAAAAACAAGAAATTGTTTGATGAAGCCGTTGAAAAGGTCAAAGGCGGAGAAAATTTGGATTATGACACGGTATCAAGTCTGGTCGAGCTTGACCCGTCGCTTGCCGATGATTTTGCTAAAACTGCCGAGGGATATAAGATAGCTGTTGATGTTCTTATTGCGGCAAATGAAAAATACGCACAGTCCAAGGGAGTAAACAAACTTAGAACCAAAATAAGAGAAACCAACGCAGAAATCGCCAATATGCAAGCAAAAATCAACAGCCTTTCAGAAGAAAAAGCAAGGTTAGAAGCCGAAATACTTGCCAATGAGGACAACGACCAATATAACAGAAACGACGTCTATAAACAGATTAGAGAAATCAACAAACAAATCAATGACTTTACAAATTCAGTTACAAACGGCAAAAATGCTATTGCGGCATACAACCTTATTCTTGGTGAGCTTGGTGATAACATTGCCGATAAATTTTTAAGATCCTATGTGTCTGTTGTATCGGGTGTAGAATCTGTTGCCTCTAAACTTAAACCTCTTGCAGATGTATACAAAGACGTTCAAAACGGCGGTGACTTTGATTGGAGTTCTATTCTCAATAATGACACTTTTAAGTCTACCTTTGCAGATTGTACTGAAACTTACAGTGCCTTTATAGAAACAATAACTCAATCCCCTTCCGACATAAACGCTTGTCAGGAAGCATTTAATAATTTAGTAGGTGAATATATAACTGCTTCGGGCGCTTTAAACGATTTAACGGAAGACACCAAAGACGCTGCTATTGCAATGTTGGAACAGGGCGGTATTGTAAATGCCGCTGAAATTGTTGCCGCTAAACTCAAGCAGCTTGCCGTTGCAAAAGAGAATGAAGCAAATATGAGCGTACTGCTCAAAAAGGAAACTATAGATGAAAAGATTGTTTTCTTGGAAGAGATTCAAATGAGTGATGATACAGCTCAGGCGTTATTTGATTTGGCTTTGGAAAAAATCCGCTTAAATAACACTAAGCTCAATACTTCGAAAGACATTGAACAGCTTGTAGCTTTGGCAAAACAGGCAGGAGTAAGCGCTGCTGTCATATCTAAATTCAAAAGTGCATTGGATATGACAGAAGGTGAAAAGTTTGATGAAGAAAAGTTCAACTGGGGAAAAAAATTAGTTGAATCAGGCGGAAGTATTTACAGCTCTGCCTATGCGGAGGCGGCGTCCTATTATGCGCGATGGAAAGATATTGTTGCCTTATGGAACGGCGATTATGAACTTAATATTCCCGATTATACACCACCCCTTGATTACGATGGATCTAAGGTTAATAATGGTTCGGGCAATTCTTCCGAAGACACTAAAAAAACCTTTGACTGGATAGAAAGAGCAATAGAAAAAGTTCAAAAAGCTTTTTCAAAACTCGGTGCTATCGCTCAAAACACCTACAAAACTTTAACAACTC
>CANEHP010000027.1 GCA_947427325.1 uncultured Clostridia bacterium
CATAGTAAGTGCTACCGCTAAATTGCACTGTTGCATTTACTTTGAGAATTTACGACGATTTCCGGAGTAGAACTTACAAGGAAAAAACGCTTGAAAAAATATATTTAATATGTTATACTACAAAGGAATATTGTATAAAAAAGGAAAAGACCATGGAAAAAAGATTTAATATAAATAAGCTTAAAATAAAAAAATATGCGGCTTACCTGATTTACGCCCTTATAAGCGGCTTTATTATTTCCTCGGGCTTAATGCTGTTTTGCATACATTTTGACACGGACATTTTAACAGTAGACTCGGTAAAACAAATAAACGTTTTGCTTCTTTTTGTTATAACGGCAGTTTCTGCGGCGCTTCTTTTTACTTTGTTTTTTGTAAGGGACAAGCTGTACCGCTGCTGCATACCTCTTTCGCTGCTTTTCTTTGCCTTGATCATTCTTTACCCCTCAACATCCGCAAAACCGTACTTTTACATTGTTTTGGCGGTAACCGTGATTTGCGCCTCCCTTTCCTTTAAGGGTATTTTTAAGGACAGAAAAATTAAAATCCTCGAAGGCAGGGGTCTGTATATTTTTGTTGCCGTAATCACCGCTCTGATGACCTTTGCGGTTTCCTTCGGCACAATTATAAAAATGTATGTTTTTACCAATTCCACCTTTGATTTCGGTTTGTTCGCACAGATGTTTGAATATATGGCCACGGATTTTACTCAAAATTCCACCTTGGAAAGAAACGAGCTTTTATCGCATTTTGCGGTGCATTTTTCTCCCATTTACTACCTGATGCTTCCCTTTTATATGATTTTCAGAAATCCCGAATCCCTGCTTGCAATGCAGGCGGCGGTGTGCTTTTCGGGAGTTATTCCCCTTTTGCTGTTATGCAAAAGGTGGAGATACAGCGGCACGGTTACCCTTGCCCTCTGCGGAATGTTTCTTTGCTATCCCGCCTTTACGGGGGCTTGCTTTTACGATTTTCATGAAAACTGCTTTTTGACCCCCGTTATTTTATGGGTGCTGTATTTTTTGGAATCGGAAAAGCGGCCCGGTCTTATCATAGCGTCGGCGCTTTTAATCTGCGTAAAGGAGGACGCGGGACTTTATCTGATTTTTATTGCCCTTTACGCTCTTTTTAACAGGAAGACGGATAAAAGGCTTTCGGTTTTTCTCCTTATTATGGGAGTGTGCGGCTTTTTTGCGGACACTGCCTTTATAAACGCTTACGGAGAGGGGATAAAGGTCTCGAGATATAATATTTACTTAACCGCAGGACAGGATTCGCTTACGGATGTGGTGAAAAACGTAATAAAAAATCCCGCCTTTTTCCTGTCAAAGCTTCTGACGGAGGAAAAGCTTCTGTTTATGCTTCAGATGATGCTTCCCGTTTTATTCCTTCCCGCAAAAACAAGAAAGATCTCCGACTGGTTTTTAATCGCTCCCTTTATTTTGATAAATATCGCCACTGATTATAAGTATCAGTTCGACATCAACTATCAGTATGTTTTCGGAACAGGGGCAATGCTGATTTTCTTAACTGCGAAAAATCTACGCTACAGCAAAGCAAAGCTTAAAATTGCGGCAACCGCCTTTATGGCGGCGGCGGTGTGCCTTGTAGGCAACGCAATGCCCAAATATCATTATGCGGATACTTATTTTAACAATCAGGAGCACTATCAAGCGGCAGAGCAATTTTTAAAGGAGCTGCCGAGGGATAAGGTTATATATGCTTCTACCTTCTTAACTCCGCATCTTTACGACTGCAAGCAGGTTTATATGTATCCTCCCATTTATAATAAGGAGGATTGGATAAACGCCGAGATAATAGTTTTAGACACAAGATATTACAACGATGCGGAGTTATACGATGAAATCAAAAAGCTTGAGGAAAACGGATATAAAAAAACCGGTGAAGCTTCTTTTATTATAAGGTTTGAAGCCGGGGAGCGATAATAATACTAAGAACTTGTTCTCATTCTCGATTAAAAACAGACAAGGATTTGCGAAAATCAGACCGCTGCCGAATTAGAACTTGTTCTTACATACAAAAATGATGATCTCCGATAATCTTAATAACTTCTCTGCTGTGCATATATTCGTCATTTGTTTTCTTCGGGTTAAAGTAATAGATACAGCCCCCTGTGGGATCCCATCCCGAAAGGGCGTCCCTTGCGGCATAATATGCCGATTCCGACACATCCTCCTCGAACTGTCCGTCAACAATGGCGGTAAATGCGCCGTTCTGGTAAATTACTCCCTGCAATGTATCGGGGAAGGAGGGGTGCTCGATTCGGTTGCAGATAACTGCGCCGATAGCCACCTGTCCCACATAGCTTTCGCCTCTTCCCTCTGCGGAAATAATTCTCGCCAAAAGGTTAATATTGGCGTCTGTAGCATTGGGAATATTGCCGATGGTGATACCCATCCTTTTAAGAGTTGCCTCGTCCGCTATTCCCGTAACCTCTAAGCCGTTATTTTTTTGATACTGTCTCAGTGCGTTTTCCGTGGCTGTGCCGAAATAGCCTGTTATTTCTCCCTTAAACAGCCCCCATTCCTTAAGAACCCTTTGAATTTCCTCCACCTCGGTACCCTGAGAGCCTTGCTGTGAATAAACGGGCAGGGCAGGGGTATTTGACGCACCTGCAAGCATAGCAAAAATGATAATTGCCCCTAAGGTTATTTTAAAAAAAGCGTTTAGTGACTTTTTATCGTTATTAATAATATCCATAGTTTTGCCATAGTCCTTTCATACAAAAATTAGAACTTGTTCTCATAGGAATGGTGTGCGGATTTTCGAGCAAGTTTTGTCGAGGACAAGGAAAAATTCCGCATGAATACTCGTGTATTTCAAGGAATTTTGACGCAGTCATCGGCAAAGTTTGCCGAAAAGATGCGTGCCAATTTCTATGAGAATAAGTTCTTACCTTTGGGATTATTTATTTGCCTTTTTTATAAAATTATTCCTAATTATATTTAATTGGCAATATATAGAAGAAAATAGAAAAAACGGAACTGTAAACAGTTGACAGTTGATAGTTGACAGCTGACAGATGCGGAAGGGCTTCGCCGATTTTAAAGGCTATTGGCGGGGCTTACCGCCTGTTTCAAGGAAGCGGCTTGAAATGCCGGCAAATTGACTGACGGGTATTTTGTAATATTTTGTCATTGCTTGTTACTGAAATGTAAATAAAATGTTACTGAATTGTTGTTGAATAGAATAACGGTTTATGCCATAATAATTACAAAGAGAAAACCCGGAGGTAATTATTATGAAAATAACCAATAAAAATCTGCAAGGCTTTATTATAAAAATTATCGGCGCACTTGTTATTGCTTGGTCCTTATCGGGCTGCTCCGCTGACGACGTTGAGGGATTTTTTGACCTTACTCCCTCGCTCAGAACGCCGCCCAATGATATTTCCGCCGTTCCTATTTATTCTTCCGACGGCGGCGCTGCCGATGATGAATCGAAAACGGAAGAAACGGTTATACCCGAAGAAGCGGAAAATGCTCCCACAGATGAAGCCGCCCTTTATAAAACTCCCGATATTTCAAGCTTTACGAATTATTCCAATATGTGGGTAAAAAAATATACGGGCGAATATGAAAAAAACGAGAAAACCGCCTACCTTACCTTTGACGACGGACCGTCCGAAAACACCGAGGCTATTTTAAAAATTCTGAAGGACAATAATGTTAAAGCGACATTTTTTGTATTGCCCGACAACGGCGAAACCTGCGCCCGCCGTCTTCGTGCCGTTGCGGAGGAGGGACACGTCATAGGGGTTCATTCCTACACCCATAATTATTTAACCGTGTATGCAGATGAAAACGCATTTATAGACGATTTTGCCCGAGCTTATGATATAATAGTAAACGCCACCAACAAAAAGCCCTGGCTTTACCGTTTTCCGGGCGGAAGCGTAAATCAGTATAACCGCGGCTGCCGCGATAAAATAAAGGAAGCTTTGGATAAAAGAGGCTTTGAATACTATGACTGGAATGTGGACAGCGACGATTGGCGGGGCTTATCCGCAGAGAAGCTTTGCGAAAATGTGGCTGCCGATGCGTCAAGGTTCAATAACCCCGTTATTCTTATGCATGATACGGATACAAGAGATAACACCGTAGCCGCCCTTGACAAAATCATTAAGGATTTAAAGGATCAAGGCTATAAATTTGCGCCCTTAACTCAACAGACAGAGCCGATACAGTATGGGGTTAACTGGTGATTTTAAAATTTTTTATAAAATTTTATGCGGCTGGCGGAAAAATAATCGTGCTGCGATGCCCGGAAAGCCGCATAAAATGCCGTAGAGCAGGAAAATGAAAATCGAAATCATTTTAAAAATATCTTTTAAAATTTTTTGCATTTACTATTGACAAGAGATTTTTTTTGATATATAATTAAGAAGTAATATTCTACTCAATATAATAAAGAGAAAATTAAAAAAAATCAATGGTTTTAACGCAGAAAACCTTACGGTCTTTCGGTTAAAACAAGCTTATGTAAGCGCTTCGATTTTCTTTGTGATTTTCGATTTTGAATATCGTAGAATGTACTGCCGGTTCTATTTTAAAATCATTGAAAAAGGGGCGTAACACGATGAGAGAAAGAAAAGAAAACACCGAAAAAAGCAAAAATCTCTTGGAAAGAGAAAATGCAACACCTTCTATGTTCATAAACGATATTGCCAAAATATTTGGTTTGGCAGTTCGTCATGACGCAGGAAGAGGCGGTCTTTCACAAGGAAACCGCAAAATACTTATGTGCCTTGCGCACAACGACGGTATTTCCCAGCTTAATCTTGTAAGAGCAACAGGTCTTTCCGCACCCACAGTGTCGGTAAATCTTGCAAGAATGGAAGCCGATGAATTGGTTCGCCGTGAATCCAACTTACAGGATCAGCGTCAGGTCAGCGTTTATATTACAGAAGAAGGAAAAAAACAGGACGCATTTATCAAAGACAGCTTCCACCAGGTTGAGAAGGCTATGATGAAGGGCGTCACCAAGGACGAGCAAGCACAGCTTCTGGAAACCTTGAAGAAAATTCTCAGAAATCTTATTGAGTATGAGGACAGATAAGTAAAAACGCCGCTCAGCTGTGAGCGGCATTTTTATTTTGGGCGGTAAAAAAGTTAGAAGTTGACAGTTGGCAGTTGAGGTGTCGGCTTCGCCGACGGATTTGAATAAGACCGACTAATAATATTTTAAATCGGCAAAGCCGTTCCGCAACTGTCAGCTTTCAGCTGTAAACTGTAAACTGTCATTTGTCATTTGTTATTTCAATGTGAAACTCGGCGGAAACCTTTGGCAGGGGAATGCGGTACTCCTCCGCAAGCGCCGGGCCGCAGGCGTTTGAACCCACTCCCGCCATTTTACCGTCGACGCATATAACGTTGCTGCCGCATTTTTTAAGCTCGAAATTGTGGCGCTTTTCGGCAAGCTCCTCCTGCGTATACTCCGAAGCGTTAAAGGAAAAATCCTCGTCGGCAGTAAATTTTACGCCGATAATTCCGTCCGAAACCGTCATATATTTGCAGCCGAAGTGAGAGGAATTTTCCTGAGGACGGATATAATCCTCATGCATATCCGCAATATCGGCGGTAAACTTTCCCATATAGTCAGCGTGATGCTTGTCGATGTAGCTTTCATAAGGACCGTAACCGTAGTACTCTATCCTGCGGAAGCGTTTCGGCATAAAAAGCCGTATACCGAAGCGGGGCAGGAATGTTACTTTATTGGAAAATTCCGCCCAACACTTAATGTCAAGACCCGCCGCAGTGAACCTGTACTTAACGTCCATATAAGCAAAGGGCTGATGTATGCTCCACCCGAAGGACTGCCTCAGGGAAATTTCAACGCCGTCCCCGAGCTTTTCCGATTTTACGCCGTAGTTTTTCACCGTAAAATCGTTAAGGTGCGCTCTGTACCAATCCCCCTTCATAACGTCGTTGTCAACGGGCGCACGGAAGAAATTGAACTGCAAGGGCTTGTCGAGGATTTCCGTATCGCCGTATTTTACCGAATCCAATGCCGACAGCCTTTTATTGAAGCGGTACGCCCTTTCTCCAACCGTAACGTTCACGTACAGCGGCAAGTCCTCAAGCTCGGCGGAAACGGTTTTTTCGGCAGGCTCGGCGGCCGTGCCGTCCCGAAGCTTTATTTGGTCAAAGCAGATTTCATATCCCTTTCCGCAGTAGGACGTATCGTTTTTCGCCGTGAATATAAAGCGTATGTACATATCCCCGCCGCAGCTTTCGGCAGCCCCGGGGACTTTTATTTCCGTGCTTCCCATAGGCGGCAGCGAAAAGTTAAGAGTGCCTTGGCACAAAGTCTCGCCCTTCGAGGTAATCTCATAACGGCAGTCAAGAATATTCCCTGCGTTCTCAAATTCAAGGGTGCTTTTAAAAATGAAGCTGCCCTCCCCTTCGCCCTTTTGAACACGGACGGGACGGTACACCTGCTTCAGCTCCAGAAGTCCCGTGTGGGGCGTTCTGTCGGGGTAGGTCAGTGCGTCCATACAGAAATTGCCGTCGTTGTGCTTTTCGCCGAAATCGCCGCCGTAGCCGTATTTTATCCTGCCGTCATCGGTTGTACCCAGCAAAGCGGCATGGTCGCTCCATTCCCAAATAAAGCCGCCGCAGAAGCGTTGGTGGGAATAAAATACCCGGTGATAGTCCTCCAAGTCTCCCGGACCGTTGCCCATTGCATGACAGTACTCGCAAAGCACAAGGGGGCGCTTTTCTTCCGTATTTTCAAGAAATTCCCGCATACCCTTTGGCTCTCGGTACATTGCCGAAACAACGTCAAGAATATCATGAGGCGTATCGTCAAGCTTGTGTGTGCTTTCATAATGCAGCAGCCTTGTATCGTCGAGAGACTTAACAAGCTTACCTACCGCAAGCATATTTCTGCCCCAGCCGCTCTCGTTTCCAAGAGACCAGAAAACCACGCAGGGACGGTTTATATCCCTCTTTACAAGCGATTCGGCACGGTCCGTTACCGCCTTTTCAAAACGCTCGTCCCCTGCAAGAAGCGCAATGCCGCTGTAGCTGTTCTCCCCGCTCCACTTGAAATCGTTATAGACCTCAACGCAGCCGTGGGACTCCATATCCGCCTCGTCGATAACATATAAGCCGTACTCGTCGCAAAGACTGTAAAACAGCGGCGAGTTGGGGTAGTGGGAGGTGCGCACTGCGTTTATGCTGTGCTTTTTCATCAGTTCAAGGTCTTTTTTCATCTGTTGGACGGAAGCGCAGTACCCCGTGTCGGGATAGCTGTCGTGACGGTTCACGCCCTTGAATTTTACGGGTACGCCGTTTATCTTTAAAACGCCCTTTTCAATATTTACTTTTCTGAAGCCGACCCTTTCGCCTATTTTTTCCTCTCCCGCAGTAATCGTCAGACTGTACAGGCAGGGCTTTTCCGCAGACCACAGTGCAGGAGCGTCTATATGTACGGAAACCGTCTCGCCCTCCGCCGCCGAAAAGTCTGCCAAAATATTTCCCTCGGCGTCGGAAAGCCTTGCGGCGGCGTCCGAACCGAAAGGTGTGAACGCCAATTCGGCAGCGGAAAAATCCTCCGAAAGCAGAGTTTTGATAATATAATTTTCAAGCCTTTTTTGAGGACGGGACAGCACGTAAACGTCTCGGAAAATTCCCGAAAGCCTGAATTTGTCCTGATCCTCAAGATAAGTTCCGTCACACCATTTCAAAACGGCGACGGTTATCCTGTTTTCACCCTCATGGAGAAATTTTGTTATATCAAACTCGGAGGTGCTGTGGGAAACCTGCGAGTATCCCGCAAATTCGCCGTTCACATAAAGATAAAGGCAGCTGTCAACACCCTCGAAAACCAGTATCCTGTCAAGTCCGTCGGGAGCGTGGCTATAGCTGCGGCTGTAAACTCCCACGGGAATATCGTCGGGAACATAGGGCGGGTCGTATGGTATAGGGTAGCAAATGTTCGTATACTGAGGCTTGTCATAGCCGTGAAGCTGCCAGTTTGGCGGCACGGGTATTTTTTTCTCAAAGGGGACGAAAACAAAATCGTCCTCCATATCGATAATGCTGTCATAATAACGGAAGTCCCACCGACCGTTCAGAAGCTCAAAGCGGCTGGAATCATTTCTGTCCGCAAAAGGATTCTGCTCCGGCGAAAAGGGTACAAAATAGCAGCGCTTGCCGAGAGTACCGACGTGCAGCTGCCGCAGGTCCTCGTGAAATATCATTTTGCTTTTGGGACTGCCTATTGCGGAAATTTTTGAAATATCCATATTTATACTAATTCTTGACTGAAAGTAGACAATCTTTGCGGTCTGATTTTCGCAATACTGCGTTGTCGTCCTTGCAAGGCGTCAGCCTTGCGGCGTCCTCCGCCTTGTCTTGCAAAAATCATCCTCGCAAATCTTTTGTCTACTTTCAATCAAGAATTAGTATTAATTACCTTGTTGATTTATTGTTCTTTTAAGATAAGAAATTTGACTGGAATTTGTTTTTCTTTCAGGAAATTAGTGGTGATTTATTTTTTCTCAGGAATTTTGTGCCGATTTATACCCGCTTTTAGAGGATATTGTGATAATTTTTTACTTTTCTTTTGCTTTTCTCACCGAAAATACAATAATCCCGGTCAAAGCCGCAGCTCCGACGCAGATAAGGATAATTACAAGCGCACCGCTTCCGCCGCCGCCGTTGTCGGCGTCTGTTTCCGTGCCGACTTCGGAAAAAGAGCCTAAAAGGGTTTCCCCTATAGCTGCGGTTTCGGTTGTTGCAGGAGTGATTTCGTCTGCGGTTCTTTCGTCGGGAGCTGTTTCGGGCGGAGCGGTTTCTTCCCGAACGGGGACAGGCTCTATGTGATCCATAAAATCCGCCTTTTCGTCCGTTCCCACCAGCGTGCGGTATAAGCCGAACTGCCGTATGTCGTACTTTTTCCAATATCCAACGATATATCCCCATTTATGCTGTGATTCATGTTTACCGTAGGCAAGCTCCGCTGCGTCTCGTGCCGTCAGTCCCCCGAAGCTTTCGAGAGGCTGTTCCCAATCCATGGTAATTTTGTTTTCTTCCCAAAAGTGCAGATAGGTTTTCGGCACGTCCCACACTCCGTATTTTTCGGCGGAATCGGGAAAGCTGTTTGGATCGGCGGATATTGCAACGGCGTCCTGTACGGTTTTGGCTGCCAGCATATGAGCGCCGTGACCGTATTCGCCTTTTACGTCATGGGAAACTATTACCGAGGGCTTAAACCGTCTTATCTGTTGGGTGAACCAATCGAGGACAACGTTAAAGTCGTAAAGGCGAGCCGCCTCCTCCAGGCTGTATATGGGCGACCCGGGTATATCCCCTATTACTCCGAAAGCGGGATAATATTTGACTCCCGCCGTCCAAAGTCCGTTTAAAAGCTCATGAGGGCGGGGCTGTTCCTCAAAATGGGTTGTGAGATAAGCCACCTGAACCTTAAGACCCCTTTCCTTGGCGTAATAAGGTATAGTACCGCCGAACATAAGATATTCGTCGTCGGCATGAGCGGAAAGCACAAGCAGGTCGGCTCTGCCCTCAAGCTGCTCCCACTGCTGTACAAAGCTCGGATATTTGCCGCCGGGCAGCAGATAGATATCGCAAAGCTCGCCGCCCGTTTTGCATTCCAGCTTAAATTCCTTTATAGGCTCGTTAAACTCGATAAGCTTATGTAAAAAACCGTCCTCGGTTTCAATAATATTGTTTTGAGCAGTCAGGGTGTACTTTTCGGGAATGTTGTTCCACACAATATATGCGGCGGTAAAATTTTTGTCGGAGGAAACGGCGATATCTATGACGTCTGCGCCGTATGCGGTCATATAATCACCGTCGCACAGCTTTAATGCCGTATATTCGTCAACTCCCGAAATCTGTCCCGTAAAATATTCGCCTTCTTCCTCGCTTCCTTCGGCAAAGACCGCTTCCGCATTCGACAAAAGCATACAGTATTGAGCCAGGATAAGTGCGGAAAGAAACAAAAATTTAAATTTTATGCCGCTTTTCTTCATTTTCAGTCTTGTTTTCCTCCTGTTATCGGGCGGTGAGAATTTTAACCTTTAGGGGTTTCCTTTGGTTAAAGCCGTCAAATTACCGCTAAGAACTTGTTCTAAATTCGGCACTTTTTCCGAAAACGGCTATTTCCAGTACTTCCTGTCCAAAGTCCTGTACTGCACCGCACGGCTTATATGCTTTTTCAAAATAACCTCGCTGCCCTCCAGATCCGCCACTGTCCTTGCCACCTTCATAATGCGGTCATAGGCACGGGCGGAAAGACCCAAATTATCAAAAGAACCCTTTAAAAACTCCTCCGCTTCCTTGTCAAGAGGGCAAAATTCGCTTAATCTTGACGGGGGAATCTCGCTGTTAAAGAGCAGCTCCGTATTTTTAAAGCGAACACGCTGTATCTCTCTTGCCCTTTCGATGTTTTCTCTTATCTCGGAAGAGGAAAGTCCGCTTTGGGCGGTGCGGAGCTGTTCGTATTTTACGGCGTTTACCTCTGTTTGAATGTCGATTCTGTCTAAGACGGGGCGGCTTATTTTCCCCAAATATCTTTGTATTGACGAGGGTGTGCAGGTGCAGGAGTTTAAGCTGCCGTAGTTGCCGCAAGGACAGGGGTTCATAGCCGCCACCAGCATGGTTTTGCAGGGGTAAGAGATTTTTCCCGAGGCTCTTGTAATAACAACGTTTCTGTCCTCCAGGGGCTGCCTTAAGGTTTCCAGCACGTCACGGCGAAACTCGGGCAGCTCGTCAAGAAACATAACTCCGTTGTGGGCAAGGCTTATTTCTCCCGGCATGGGAATTTTTCCTCCGCCTATTATGCCCGCTCCGCTGGCGGTGTGGCTTACGGGGCGAAAAGGTCTGTTTATGATAAAGGGCGATTTGTCGTCCAAAAGTCCCGCCACCGAATATACGGAGGTGGACTCGATGCTTTCCTCAAAGGTCATTTTGGGCAGTACCCCGGGAATCCTTTTGGCGATCATGCTTTTGCCCGAGCCGGGAGGACCTATCATCAGAAGGTTGTGAAATCCCGCAGCGGCGGTTTGTATGGCGGATTTAATATTTTCCTGCCCCTTAACGTCGGAAAAATCCGCAGCATTTAAATATTCCTCAGGCTTAGGCTCATAGGGCGGGGCGGGGGTAAGCTTTATCCGTCCCTGTAAAAAGGCTGCAAGCTGGTTTATGTCCTCTATGCCGTAAATTTCTATCCCCCTTACAAGGGAAGCCTCATGCACATTTGCCTTTGGCAGAAAAACACGCTTAAAGCCGCAGGCCTTAGCCGCTGCGGTAAGAGGAAGTATTCCCTTTGTTCCCGCCAAATCTCCCGAAAGAGAAAGCTCCCCTAAAAATGCGTCTGCGGGATTTAGGGCGGGAATAATTTCAACCGCCGCCAAAACGCTTACCAAAACGGGAAAATCATAGGACGAGCCTGTCTTTTTTATATCGGCGGGGGAAAGATTTACGGTTATTTTATCGGAATTGATTTTATACCCCGAATTGTTCAGCGCAGCCTGAACTCTCAGCCTGCTTTCCTGTATGGAAATATCTCCCAAGCCCCCTATTTTAAAATCGGGAGAGCCTTTTGCAATGCTGCATTCCACTGTTACCTCAAAGCCGTTAAGCCCTAAAAGTCCGAAGGTTTTTACTTTTGAAAACATTTTATAACACCAAATTTCAATAATTGAAGGAGCTTCCGCCGATAAATTCCCTTACTATGGAATGAGAGGGTACTATGGAGGATTCAATAGGAGTTATGCTTTTAAGAAAATACAGCATTTCCTCCACCTTGCGGTACATTTCAAAATCCTTGCTTACCGCCTCCAATTCGGGAATAAGGAAATTTGCGTACACCGCCGCCTCAAAGGAAATAAAGGTGTCGATGCTTACCGAGGCGCTGTCCTTATAGGGCATAATATAAAGCTGCTCTCCTCTCTGAACCGAGCGGAAAGAAAGGAAAATATCCTCGGTGCGTCTTCCCCTGAAAAGCCTGTCTCTCATAAGTCGGCGCATAAGCCTTATCATACTCGGGTGCAGCAGCCTGTCCTCCAGAGAAAGGCGGGTTCGGACGCTGACATATACGCCCCGGGCATGCTGCCTTACAGAGCCTATCACTTCGGGATTAAGGGCATGAATACCCTCGATTATAATAAGCTCCTTATCCCTTCTGCAAAGTATTTCTCCCGCCGCCCTTGTCTGATCGGCAAAATTGAAGATGGGCAGCTGAGTGGGCAGACACTTCCAAAAGCGGTCAAGATGCTCGTCAAGCAAGGGTATGTCGACTCTCGAGGGCGCTTCCAGATCCACCTTCATCAATTCCTCATGGGTCAGATTGTTAAGGGGATAAAAGTAATTATCCATAGAAATAACATGAGCGGAAAGCCCTTTTTCCTCCAAAAGAGCCTTTAACCTCATGGCGGTGGTGGTTTTGGAGCTTCCCGAGGGACCCGAAAGCAGTATGATGGGCTTTTCCTCGGCGGAAAGAGCGATTTTATCGGCACATTCCGTAAGCTGATTGTGATAAAATTTCTCGCCCTTTTCCACAACGGCGGCGGCGTCAATATTTAGATCCTTGTTAAGTTGGTTTACGGGCAGAATATTCATAAAGCCACTCCTTTTTATATATGGGAATACCGCATAGCGGTCTTTGCGCGGTATTGCAATTATTTTTTCCGAATTTCCTTTAATACTAATTCTTAATAAAAATAAGACAAAGCCGGCGGGTGGGGCGTTCCTGATCAAGGAAGTCCCGACGCAGGAATATGCGGATATTTCAAGTCGGGCTGACACAGAGCAGGGACGCCCCGGTCGGTGGATTTGTCTGATTTTTATTAAGATTTAGTATAAAATATCGGGCAGCTCCGAAAGACTGCTTAATTTTTTGAAAAGCAGCTTTGAAAGCTCCTCGTCGGGCTGCGTTAAATCGGGTATCATAACGGGGTGCATTCCCGCAGAGTATGCGGATTTTATTCCGTTGGGAGAATCCTCCACGGCTATGCAGCAATCGGGCGGCACGCCTATTTTTTCGGCTGCCAAAAAATATATGTCCGGGTCGGGTTTTCCGTTTTTAACCATAGAACCGCAGCAAATCACATCAAAGCGGCGGTAAAGCCCGATAAGCTTCAGGTATTTTTCCGCCCGCTCCAAATCCGTTGCGGTAGCCACCGCTTTTATCAGATCCGTACTGTCCAAATAATCGAGAGCCTCGTCAATTCCTTTTTTCTTTACAATACCGTTTTTCTCGATATCCTCGTTCATCAGCTCCTTCCGTCTTGCCCTTACGGTACGGTAATCGAAGCTTTCTCCGAAGGTTTTTTTCAAATAGGGGGAAGCGTATTTTTCCGAACAGCTCCTCAGCTGCAGGGCATGCTCGTATTCCATGGGAAATCCAAATTCTCTCGCAGCCTGCTGCCAATATTTTGCAAGCAAAGGCTCGGTATCGATAATAACGCCGTCCATATCGAATATTACAGCTTTTATATCCGTCAATGCTTTAGCCCTTTCTTTTTAGTATTATATAATTTTAACATATATTTGGTAAAAATTCAATAAGGATTTGGGGGATTTTTTTGCTTTTGGGAAAATTTGACGGTTATTTTTGCTTGTTGTGGGGGAGGGGCGGAGATTTGGTTATTTTATGAAATTGTGGGAATTTCGACTTCAACAGGGCAACAGCATTTACTTTTTTGAAAAAAGTGGTAAAATAAAGGTATGAATATAGAAGAACTAAAAGAAGAAATCAAAAATATCAGCGAGCCGAGAAGAACAGGATATGGAAATATCCGTCACAAACTCGAAGATATAATAATCATAGGATTGTGTACAGTAATATGTGGAGGAGAAGATTTTGCCGATATGGAGGAGTTCGGCAAAAGCCGACAGAAGTATTTGTCGAAATTTCTTGAACTTCCGAACGGTATAAGGAAAAAAGCACAGCAATATGCCATATTGCGAGCATTTTTGACGCAGAGATTTTTTATTTGCGTCAAGTATTGCGGCAAGATTTAATTGGGGGAGCAATATATTTATTGATACATAAATATTATCTATTAGGCAATAATATTGGAAATTTTTATAAAAATTTAACCAAAGATAACAAAGCGGACGCATAGAGAATTACTGGAGTTGAACGAATATCCGACATACCGACGGAGAATATGCAAGAGTGCGGAAAACCCGGCAGGACAATAGTCTTACGGTATTGTCTTAAATAAACTTCTAATTTTATTAAAGCGTTTTTAATATTTTCTTTATTATGTTAGATTTTTAATTTTTTGAATATCTTTTTTGTTTTGTCTGACATTTACTATAGTATCATAGGTACTTGATTTTTCCTCAATTTTATCTCTTGTATTTTTTTCATAAATAGTGTATAATAATAATGATTAAAATTTAAAGCAGGCAACTTAAAACAGGCAACATTCAAAAAACCGTTGCAGGAAAGGATAAAAACATGGAAATCACAAAGGACACAATTATCGGCGATATTTTGGATTTTAACGCAGAGGCTGCCGCTCCCTTCTTCTTTGAAATGGGAATGCACTGTCTCGGCTGTCCCTCCGCAAGGGGCGAAAGCATTGCAGAGGCCTGCGCAGTTCACGGCGTAGATCCCGAGGACTTAGTCTCCAAGCTTAACGACGCAATAAACAAGTGAGTGTTTCGGATCTGCAAAATCCGCCGCAGTACCCTTATAAACACCCAAGGGTTCATCTGGATCGCCGTCTGAAAACGGCGGCAGAATTTGTCCGTATTGACAAGCGCATTGCGGATATCGGAACGGATCACGCCTTTATCCCCTGCTTTTTATTTCAGCAGGGGGCAAGGGCTTTGTTTGCGTGTGATATTCTGGAAGGTCCCCTTGCCGCCGCAAGGGCAACTATGAATCTATACGGAATAGCGGAAAAAACCGACGACAGCGCCGAGGGTATTACCCTTATCCGCTGTGACGGACTCGACGGTGTTCCGCAGGTGGACGATGTTATTATTGCGGGAATGGGCGGCGAAACGATTGCCGAAATCATATCCCGCTGTAAGTATATTAATAAAGGTATGCATTTTATATTGCAGCCTATGACCAGGGACTGGATTCTGCGAAAAGAGCTGTATAGGGCGGGACTTTACATAGAGAGGGAAAAAACCGCCGTTGTAAGCGGAAAGGTTTACACCGTTATGCTTTGTCTATATGACGGAGTGAAAAGGGAAATCGACGATAAATTTGCATTTTTAGGCAAAAACAACGATAAGGAATATTTTGAAAAGATAGCCGCTTCCCTTGAAAAAATGGGCAGGGGCGATAAAAGGTATGCGGAGCTGTCGGCACGGCTGTTTTAATACTGTTTCTGAGGGGCTGTAAAAAAGTTGACAGTTGACGGTTGATGGTTGACGCTTGACGGTTGATGGTTGGCGGTTGACGGTTAAGGCGTCGGTTTCGCCGACGGATTTGAAATTTTACGTTTCTGCCGATATTTCAAGCCGTTTCTTTGAAAAAAGGAGTATGTATTATGAAATTGTTCGGAAAGAAAAAAGACAAAAGCTCTCGGCCGCCCCAAGGGGCGGAGCAGGCAGAGCCGCCAAAATCTCCCATACAGGCTGCTTTTGAAAAAAATTTGAAATTTTTAAATCGGGAAAGCTATCCGAAGGAGTTCTTTGAGGGACTTTTCACCGAAGACGGGAGAACCCGGGTTTTTACTGCGGGAGAAGCGGATTTCCCCACAGGGGAGGTGGTGATTGCCGACCCGCTGGTTTATTTGGGTACAAGGTATCAGACCCTGCTGGAAAGACGGATACCCAAAGGCAGCTATCCCGTTGAATTATCGATTCTTTATTCCCAAAGGGCAGGACTTCGCATAGCCGCCGCAAGACTTAAAATAAGCGAGGAAAAAGCGGTAAGCTACAAGCGGGGCGAAAGCAAGGTAAAGGAGGACGGAAAAAGACCCTTCTGCTTTATGGGCGTTGACGCGGGAACAGCCTGCTTTACGGATTTGCAGAATGCCGCAGAGTATGACGAATTTTTAAGAAAATGGCATGAGGAAAATCCCAGTAAAAATCATTATGACGATTACTTTGCAAAATATTTTGCGGAAAGCTATGAAAAATTCCCCCGGGTTCAGAGAGAAGGGGGAGATTTTATACAGTGGAGACTGCCCCAAAGCGGAAACCGCCTTATTATGTTCGCCAGCGGATTGGGGGACGGTATGTACAGCGGTTATTGGGGCGAAAACGGAGAGGGCGAAATTACCGAGCTTGTTATCCCCTTTTTAAATCCCGAATTTTTTTAATTTTAGACATAGCCCTCTTTTATATCCCGAATTTTTTAACCTCATTTTTTAACCTCAGCCCTCGGTTTTTCCCGTAAATACGGGGCGCTGATCTTTGTTGAATAATTAAATTAAAGGAAGAAAACGCCATGACAGTAGGAGAAGTTTACCGTTATATCGACAGCCGAGCACCCTTCAGCTTACAGGACAGCTTTGACAATTCGGGTCTGCTTGTGGGAAGCATGACAGCCTCTGTTACAAAGATCGCAGTTTGTCTCGACATAACCGTAAAGACGGCGGAGGAGGCGGCAATGCGGGGAGCGGATCTGATTATTTCACACCACCCCGTTATTTTCCACAAGCTTAGCCGCATTGACCCCGGCAATCCCGTAAGCATTCTTATAAAGAACGGCGTCAATGCCATATGC
>CANEHP010000028.1 GCA_947427325.1 uncultured Clostridia bacterium
CGGCAAAATTTGCCGAAAAGATGCGTGCCAATTTCTATGAGAACAAGTTCTTAATGTATTTTTGTGTTTTTGGCAAGGATCACTTGGATACAGCTTTTTGTTTAAAATCATTTGCATTTTATGTAATATTATGATAAAATAATTGTAGGCGCAAAATAAATATGGGTTGGAGGGATAACATTGATTAGGATTGCAGTGTGCGATGACGACCGAGAATTTTCAGCGAGACTTAAATTGTTGATCAACAAATATTATTTCGAAGAAAAGGTTGAGTTTTATGCTGCGGTTTTTAACAGCGGAATGGATCTTCTTTTTGGAAAAAAGGATTATAATGCGGTTTTTCTTGATATTGATATGCCGAATATAGGCGGCTTTGAAATTGCCGAGAAATTAAGCAGTGATATTTTGATCGTTTTTGTTACAGCTCACGATGAACTGGTATACTCATCACTGAAATTCCGCCCTTTCAGATTTATCCGAAAAGGACATTTAGAGAATGAACTGCCGGAAGTATTGGCTGACCTCAAAAAAGAAATTTTTAAAAACAACGCCAAAAAAAATTTATACTTCAGACCAAAAGCGGAGAGGCTGTGCTTAATATAGACGATATAGAATACATAGAGATCTACGGGCATCAGATCCGCATCATCGTTGCAGGGGCAGATCCTTTGGAATGTTACGGGAGTCTTTCTGTGTTGGAAAAACAGCTTTCTGATTTTAATTTTGTGCGTACTCATAAAAGTTACCTTGTAAACTGCAAATATATTTTCTCTATTGAAAAAAATCGGATCATCCTTGATAGCAAAACAGAAATTCCTCTTAGCAGACAAAGAGTTGACATTGTTAAGAGTAAATTTAAAAATCATATATGGAGTATGATATGAATGATGTTATTGAAATAGCTGCGTCGTTCGCAGAGTGCTGCATTGTTGTGAGATTGTGCAACGGATTTCTCGGATTTAAAAGTGAAAATCTCAAATGGTCAAAATCCGGAGTTTTCTTTATTTTGCTGGCGTTAAATAATGTTTTTCTCGGTCAAATGGAAGGTTTTGAAAACATCTCCATAGGAGTACTTTTATTTCTGTCTCTTGTGTATTCATTTGTTTTTTTAAAGGGAAAAATATGGGAAAAACTGTTAGTCTCTGTTATCCCTACCGTTACCGCTCTTCCGATAAATTTAATCATAATAAATGGATTAAGTGCATTAGCCGGTAATGACAGAACAGCGGTAATGCCGGGCGGGTCAATGAGACTTTTGGGGTTGCTTTTATCCAAAATAATATTCTTTATCTTGTGCGAAGTTATTATAAAGATAAAGAGAAAACAGGTATATTTGTTTAATAGATTTCAGCAAGTGATTCAGTTATCTTGCTTTTTAATTTCATTTGTTATAGCAACACTACTTTGGAATGTCTCCAGAGAGCTGAATGAAGTTTCGCCTATATTTGCTGTGATATTCCTTTTAATTATTTTCTTGAATATCTTGCTTTATATTTTAATGAGCAAAATGCAAAAGGACAATATTACAAAGGAGGAATTTAATCTGCTAAAAGCAACGCTCTCTGCACAGGAAAGGCTTGCAGTGGAAGTAAAGGAGCGTTATACCGAAATAAAAACTCTGCGGCATGATATGAAGCATTATTTTATTGCAGTGGCGGAGCTTATATCAGAAAATAAACCAAATGAAGCCAAGGAATTTATCGAAAACATAATTAATGAAAAAATTAATCCTACGTCAGCGGTAATCGCTACGGGAAGCGCTATTATAGATGCTGCGATAAACAGTAAAATTGCTTCCTGTGAAAGCAAGGGAATCGAAATCAAATGTATGATTGATACACAGCTTGCGGGCGTCAACGATATGGATATAAGTATTTTGTTGTCAAACCTTTTGGATAATGCCATAAGCGGCTGTGATATGACAGAACCGAAAATCGAGCTTATGTTACAAAGCAAAAAATCCTTTACTTGTGTTACTGTCAAGAACAAAATCAGTACGTCGGTACTTGACAGCAATCCGAATCTTCATACAAAAAAGGAGGATAGAACCAACCACGGATACGGAATCAAATCAATAAAAAATATTGCAAAAAAATATGACGGAAGCGCAGAATACAGTGAGAAAAACGGTTATTTTATCGCTGAGGTATTGCTGAAAAATACGGAAAATTGTAAATTTATGCCGTTTATGATGTGAGCGTGCCGTTGGTGATAAAAGTATTGCAATTTATAATTCAACGGACTATAATTATGACAAGAAAATAGGAGATTAAGAATCATGAAAAAAGGAAAATTATATTTACAATATTGCCTTTGGCTTTAACATCCTTACTTATTGGTGGATGCAGCAGCTCCGAATCGGGTATTGTAACGGAAAGCACTTTCGACATTTATTCGCAAAAACCGATAGTTACAACAAAACCGGTAGTTACAACCCCAAAAGTCCCGGACAATGAAGATATATATGTAGATGACGAAGAACTGCCTGAATTCTACACTACGGATCCCGAAAACGAAATGTATCTGGGAAACGGTATGTTTGTGAAAACTGCGGACTATGAGCAGATAGATCCCTTCGGGAATGAAATTGAAGGATGCTTTCTTATTCCTGATATGATTTTCGCAAGCAAGTATTCGCCATACAGCTCTAACAGTGTGGAAAATCCCGATGATTTTTCCGATGATAAAACCTGAGCATTGCATAATCATTTCTATATGTCGGCGACCGACGGCCGCTCGATTGTTTTAAGAAAAGGCGACAAGATCGGAAAAAAGGGGCTTGTGGTTGACGAGTGTTATATGTATGTGGAGCCGAAAATTTTTGAAAGTAAAAAATTAAAGCAGACAATCGGAACAGGAATATATATGGGATGAAAAGCTTGTGCATAAAGGGGATTTTTCACTGAGCGGAATTCTTGTATTTGATAAAAACTCGGGTCTTGAGGAAATAGGCGGAGCGCCTCCGATTTATTTCTTTCCCGACGGCAGCGAATTTTATGATATAGTTCCTCTTTTTGCAGGAGAAAACAGACTAATGCTCGATTCCTGCGTTACCTTCTATGATGAAAACGGAAGTGAACCTGCATTCGCTGTAAACAGCGGGATTCCGCTTACTTTCTCCACAGATAAAAACTTAGATTGGCTTCCCGATGACGCTTTTGACTCGATTTACTATAAAAGAGCAACTATAAGCTTTTCGGATCTGACTTATTATGATATTAACAGAGGACCTCAGGGCTATATTACAGGTACGGTTACTTCCCTTGATGAAATAAAGGATATTGAAGGAAAAAACGACTGAAAATCCGGCTAAATAATGAACATTATTGTAAAAATACCGCACTCCGGACTGTTTCAACATTTGACAAACCGAAAGATGTATGATGAAATCATCAGAATATTATAAAATAAAACCATATGAAAGGCACTAAAATGAAAAAAACAAATATTACAAAGCTGATATGCAGTTTTGTTTTAATTGCCGTCGCATTTACAGCGTGTTCATCAAACACTGCGAAGGAGGAAAGTGCAAAAATAGTGATTTGGGGTACAGTGTACGGCAATGGCGAGTTGAGCGAAACAGAAAGCTGTGCTCTTACATTTTTGGATTACGGAACAATGGAAACCGTTTATCTTTGCGAGCAGATAAACTGCGATCACAGCAATTATCTCACCGAGGACGAGCAGCCCTGTTTTGCATACGGAAAGGAAATACTGCCTGTGCTTTATGGCGGCAGGCTTTACTGGTTTCGCGATTCCTCAACCGTTTCGGGCGGAAAATTACAGAACAGCTTAACGCTTATGTCCTCCGAACCTTTCGGTTTATCCGAAAAAGAAATATGTAAAATAGACGGACTGACTCTTGATTTCAGCGCATCCGCCTATATGAAAAACGGCGTACTTTATTTCTTTCCTTACGAACAGGAAACGGACGAAAACAACGTTGTAACAAACAAGTTTTCCTATCATCTTGCCAGCCTTGAGCTGAGCAGCGGAAAATATACCGATTTGGGTGTGCAAGGCACACAAGAGCCTTCAATCAAGGGATTTTATGACGACAAATTCTATTTTGACGACAACGTTTTCGACGTAAAAAACAAAAGCGTATCGGCAAACGAAACGCCGCATAACGACGGTGAAACAGTAATAAGTGATGATTATTACGCTTATAATTCAGGAGAAAATATTGAAATATTATGTGCAGGCGGAAAAGACAAAAAAATTATTTTATCAGACGCTGTAAATATAGAAAGCATTATTGTTGACCACCGCCTTTTTATGTCGAAAAATTCGGAAACCGAATGGTATTATTACGACCTGACCGAAGAAGCTCCCGCTAAGCACGATATAACCGCAAATTAAGGCTGGGCGCAGGTTATCGCACAACACGAGGACGATTATATCCTTAACGTTTTTGATCCTGAGGAGCAGTCCATATCCAAAGTAAAGGTTTCCAAATCGGAGATTTTCGGAGCATAATAAAAGGAGAAGCGAATGCTTGAAATCCAAAATTTAAATAAGCATTACGGTAGAAAACCTGCACTTTGCGTTTTTTCTTTTACCTTTAAAAACGGCATATACGGTCTTTTAGGTCCTAACGGTGCGGGAAAATCCACGCTTATGAATATTATTTCGGGAAACCTTTACGGCGACAGAGATTCAAGGCTGCTGTGGAACGGAAACGATATAAGCCTGCTCGGAAAAGCTTACCGCAGCAACATAGGCTTTATGCCGCAGCAGCAGTCAGTATATGAAAACTTCACGGCAAGACGTTTTCTTATGTATATTGCGGCGCTTAAGGGAATAAAAACCAAGGAAGCCCTAAATGATACTGAAAAGCTTTTAAAAACCGTTGAGCTGTCTGATGTCGCCGACAAGAAAATCGGTTCGTTTTCAGGAGGAATGAAGCAGCGCATACTTATTGCGCAAGCACTTTTAGGAAATCCGCAGCTTGTTCTTCTCGATGAACCCACAGCGGGACTTGACCCTAAGCAGCGTGTTATAATCAGAAATGTTGTAAGGGAATTATCCGAAAGCAAGATAATAATTATAAGCACTCACATCGTTTCCGATATTGAAAATATTGCAGACTGTATCATTATTATGAAGCAAGGACAAATCATTGCAAGCGGAAGCGTCGGAGAGCTTTGCCAAAGCGTTCAGGGAGAAGAAAAAACGCTTGAAAACTTATATATGATGCACTTCGGCAGCGATATATCAAATTCTTAAAGAATAGCTTCAATTTTTATAACCGCAATAAATTTGAAAAGAAAGCGCTATTGCAAATGAAAATATTTTTATATGAACTGTATAAGCTGTTTAAAAACAAAGCGGTTACAACGGTGTTTCTTCTGCTTTTTGCTGTAAATACAGTATTCGCTTGCTTGTATGCTCCTGTGGAAGGTGTTCCCGATAAAGCCTTAATTGAAATGAACAGACGCTTTGAATCAGCCGATGAAGCGGATAAAAGGCTTATAATGCTTACAACGGGCAGCGATTTCATACCCGGCAATATGTTAAATCCCATACTGCCTTCTGCGGATATGGAGCAGGATTTATCAAGGGTACTTAATTACACCGAAAAAATAGAAGGTATAATTGACGCCGCAGAAAAACACTCTAATCTTTCGGCGTTCGTAAAAAAGAACAGCTTCAGCTATAGAAATAATCTTGCAGCTATGGAAGCCTTTGAAGCCGTGAGAGATGTTAAGCCGAGCTATTACCTGCCATATTCCACAGACTTTTTTATAAAAAGCAATATAACAGATATAATGATGTTTTTTATTGTGCTGACAGCTGCCGCAGGCTCAGTATGGAACGATAAGCTAAGAGGAGTGACTGCGCTTATTCACACCGCAAAAGAGGGCAGATAAAAAACTGCCGTTTCAAAGCTGCTGTCTGTTTTTGCCTTTACATTTGCAGGCATATCGGCATTATATGCAGTTCCGCTTTTAATAGGCGGCGCAAGATTCGGATTCGGCGATCTGTCACGTCCGATACAGTCCATTGCGGATTTTTCACTTTCTGCCCTTAATATAAGCGTTGGCAGCTATTTACTGCTGCATATTGCCGTTAAACTAACCGCTTTTTTTGTTATCGCAGTTTTTATAATGATATTATGCTCTGTGTTTAAAAATATTATCACTGCCTTTGGGGCGGCAGGCGCAGCAGCTGCTGTATTTACAGCGCTTTATACGGGAACAGGCGACATATCTTCATATGCCGCCCTTAAATTTTTAAATCCCGTGTGCCTTATTCAGCCGCAGCAAATTTTCGGCAGATACTTAAATCTTAATTTTTTTGAATACCCGATAAACGCCGCCGCTGCGTGTATGGCACTGCTGACAGTCTTATTCATAGCCGTTAGTGCGGCATTTTTGCTGATTTACACATTCAGCCTGCCCTATAAAGCGTCAAAAATGCACCTGAATGTTATAAAAAATATAAAAATGCATTTTAAACCTTCTGCTTCGCTTTTCAGGAATGAGCTGTATAAAACCTTTATTGCCGATATGTGCCTTCCGATAATATTGCCGCTTTGCCTTTTCAGCGTATACAGATACAGCACTTTAAGCTTGCCCTACAATGCTGACGAAGCGGCTTACAACAGCTATATCAATATAATAGGCGGAGAGGTGGACGAAAACACCTTGAAATTTATTGAGGAAGAGGATAGGATTTTTTCAGAATATCAGGAGAAATACGACTTATACGATTTATCGGGCAGCAATGCCGATGACGACGAAATAGATAGGATACGGCGGAAGCTTAACTACAAAAACGGCTTTGAAGCTGTAAAGAAACGGGCGGAATACATTTATCACAATCCCGAAAAGCATTTACAGCTGATTTATGAAACAGGGTATAACGAGTTGTTTTCCGTAAAGGGTTTCAGCTCGGACCTGCTTCATTCTCTGATTGCTGCTGCGGCGCTTGCCGTTTGCGTTTCTTCAATTTACGCCGTTGACAATCAGAAAAAACTGAAAAATGTGATAAGAACTGCGGTGAACGGCAGAGGAAAGCTGTTTTTTTACCGCATTGTCTGCTGCCTGATAATAAGCGCCGTTGTTTTTGCGGCTGTTTTTTCGCTTCAATTTATTTTTGTGCTTAATAATTACGGATTTTATTACCTTGACGCACCTCTGCAAAGCATAACCGCACTTACCGATTATGAAAGCAGCCTCACCGTTATGGAATATATGATTTTGATTTATGCGGCAAGGTTAATATCCTTAACTGCGATTTCGGTTATTATGCTTTGTATTTCAAGGGTATGTGCAAATATACCTGCCGCGCTTTTTTCCAACCTGGTAATATTTGCCCTTCCGATTTCCTTAGGTTTATTTTCCAACAAGCTGTCCGGCATCTGGTTTACGCCTTACCTTTCGGGGAATGGGATCAGATATGCAGCAACAGCTAATACGGTATTCACTGTAATGTTGACTGTTTTGTGTATCGCATCAGCCGTATTTATAGAAAGAATTAAATGGGGGAAAGGCAGTAACTTATACGAATATCGATTTAAAAAACAGAAAAATCCGTAACGTGTTATAAAGTAAATGACTGATAGTTTATTAATACTGTCATTCTTTTTGTAAAGCGATGATGTTATTATGTGTAAATATACACAAAAAACAATGCGGTAATTGTAACTATTTTAACAAAATACTAAGCAGTCATTTACATTTACAAAAAAAAGTGGTAAAATAACCTTGAATTATAAAATGATTTATAATATCACAAGTCATATTTATTGATCTTGATGATTATTTCCGATAAATTTGAAAATATCAAAGTTTTTCGGTTTAAAACGCATACTGAAAACGGAGATTGAAAATGAAAATTCGTACATTGCTTATCTTTGCGCTTTTGTTTTTTTCACTTACTTCTATAATTACCTATGCCATATATTGTTCTAATACCATGAATAAGGTTGCAAAGGAACAATATGAAAGAATGTATTCCGATATTGCCGCTAACGAGGCTATGGGAGTCGATAACTATATCGGTACTTTGACTCAGACAGCGTCTATTTTAGCCAAAAATGAGACGCTGAGCAGCTTTGAGTTAGCAGACAGCGCTGAAGCTCAAAAAGCCGCTGACGCTGCCGAGAGCTTTGTTAATTCCGAAACGGGGATTTCACGGGTAATTGTTTTTGATAAAAAGGGTGTATCGGTTTTTAAAACATCCAATCCCAACAACGTGAAATATCATGAGTTTACCGCAGAACAAATTGCGGATATGAAACGCGGCGGAGTCTATATTTGTCCCTTGTATGACGATAACAACCGCGTAACCAAGTACGAAATTGCCGCTTCCGCAGTATTAAGCGACCGAATCTTAATGGTATTTTTCTCGGCCGATGATCTTGACTTATTGGCAAAGGCAGGAAACTTTCCCGTTAACGGGCGCACGGTTTTTGTTGACAGCTTGGGAAATGTTATTGATTCCGCTTCCGTCTATAGAGGAATAATTTCCGAGATTGCATCCAAGCAGGGATATGAGGAGTTTTCGAGTATCAATAATGCAATAACAGATCATTCCAAGCTCAATACATCTTTATATTTTGACGTAAACAGAACTTCGGGAGTTTCTTATACAACAAAATGCAGCGGCAGTAATTGGTATGTTGCGGCATTGGCAGAAGCGGATAAGGCCTATACATATTCATCCGAGGCTTCATCTCGGGTTATTGGGCTTATTGCGGGATTATCCGTGCTGTTTTTAGCCGTTTATATTGCTTCGGCTGTATTGGTGACAAAGCCTCTTACAGATATAAAGGATACTCTCGCAAAAATTTATAGAGGCGACCACGACTCAAGAATTATTATCAACAGTAAAAACGAATACAAGGATATAGCAGATTCATTTAACAGTCTTCTTGATAATGTTGTGGTCAGTGAAAAAAGATACCGTACAATCGTTGAGATGTCTGATGATATAGTGTTTGAGTGGAATCTTAAAAGCAGCAGCATCACATTTTCAAACAACATTAATAAAAAATTCAGTTATCGTGCTCCTACTGACAATTTCAGCGACAGTTTCCTGGTTAAGGGCAAGGTTCATCCCGATGACAGCGAGCGCTATCGCATGGATTTGGAAAAGCTTGAAAAGGGAGAAGAGCTTAAGGACAACACCTACCGCTGGAAAAATATTTACGGCGATTATATTTGGATGCAGATGAAAACCTCTGCCGTTCGTGATTCAGAGGGCAATATTGTAAAGATAATAGGCGTTCTTTCCGATGTAGACCGTGCTAAAAAGGGCGAATTACAGCTGATGCAGCGTGCAAGCTATGATGCTCTGACAGGGGTTTACAACAGAGAAACCATTGAAAATGTCATCAATAACGAGATTTTAAAAATGGCTGAGGGAAGCGATAAATTTGCTATTCTCTTTGTTGATATCGACGACTTTAAGATTTTCAACGATAAGTACAGCCACGCAACAGGCGACCAGGTGCTTAAATTTGTCACCGATTCTATCGGCGAAATCGTGAGCGACTATGGCTATATCGGTCGATATGGCGGAGATGAATTTATTGTTTGCACAAGAAATGTTACCACCAATATTCCAGAAAATATTGCAAGAGATATTCTTGCTAAGCTGAAAGCGGGCTTTGTGTGCGATTCGGACGATCACCTGACGGTAAGCGTCAGCATCGGCGTTTATATAGTAAGCGACAGCTCTAAGAGCGTTGAAGAAATTATCTCGATTGCCGACGGCGCAATGTATAAGATTAAGAAAAAAGGTAAATCAGGCTTTGGAATAGTTAATAACATATAATTTTGAGTCAATGTATTTTTATACTGACATACTTGTCCTCCTCCCAAAAACAGCGTTTTTAAAGTTTTCTTTAAAAGCGCTGTTTTTATGAAATTCGATGAAGGGAAAAGCCCGATTTTATGTTAACTCATGATAATTAATTGACAATTTACAGTTTAGGTGTCGGCTTAGACGACGGATTTGAAATTTTTTCCGCTGACATTTTAAATCGGTGAAGCCGTTCCGCAACTGTCGACTGTCAACCATCGTTTTTACCGCCGTGTTCAACCATCGGTTGAAAAGCTTAAACAACCGGTTTATTGTGCATTATCGGATTATATGTTAAAATAACACTGTCGGAACAATTTGCAAATTAACGATAAAAATAAGAGGAAAGGTTTTTACATTATGAAAACAATAAGAATACAGGAAGTTATAAAGGAAAAGAGAACCGAAAAAAATTTAAGTCAAGAGGCTTTGGCAGAGTCGTTCGGCATATCGGTACAGGCTGTCAGCAAATGGGAAACAGGTCTTTCCTATCCCGATATTACCATGCTTCCTAAAATTTGCGATTATTTTAATATAACCATGGATACGCTTTTTTACGGCGAGGAAGAACCGTCTTTAAGAGAGCTGCCCGACGACGATAAATACAGAGTGGTTCAGTGTATAGGCAGCAAGGTTATTTCTCATGAGGAATATGACAGCAAGAAAAAAATTAAGCTGCTGATTCCAAGCTCTTCCGATAAAAAATTTGATTTGGAGGTTTGGGGTTCGGCGGATATTGACGGAGACATAAACGGCAGTGTTAATGCAGGCGGCGGCGTAAACTGCGGTGGAATAGGCGGATATGTTGAAGCGAGGGGCGGTGTAAACTGCGGCAGCATCGGCGGCTTTTTGAAATCAAACGGAGGCGTAAACTGCGGTAATGTTGGCGGTGACGCCGACTGCCAAGGCAGTTTGAATTGCGGCAATATAAAGGGCAATGCAACAGCTCAGAAAATAAAGTGCAAAAGGGTTGAAGGAAATATAAATTGCGACAAGGTTATTATTAAGAAAGATGATGACGACGAGGATTAATACTAATCCCTTTTAAAACTGTCGGGTTGGTGTTTCGGGTGCAATCCCTTTTAAAACTGTTGGATTGGTATAAGAAACAGTATAAGAGACTGTCAAACCAAAAGCCCGATTAAAAATTACCTTGATCTGATTTTTTTATTAGCAATGCCGCCAATAAATAACCGACCATAAAAAAGATGAAATGATTTTATTTTTGTATAGTTAAAAAAACCTCTCTATTGAACTGCTCAAAGGGAGGTCGTTTTTTCTAAAATAAAGCTGTGTGAATTTTTAAACGCATTTATTATCATAACAGTATTTTCCGACAGCTAAAAAACCAACAAAAACAATGAAGATTTTTCAAGGTTTTTTTGCGGTTTTGACTCGATTATTTTTCGGGAAATAATAAAATCAAGTGAACTTATTATTCTATTGTGCAATATGCTAAAATAAAACATAATCCTATTATTACATATTACCAAAAACATTTCACATTATTTTTTAAATACCGTTACGGGATTTTTTATCGGGATTTTTATTCATTACGGCACAATATCTCCCGCCAAAGACCTGCACAATACCTCTTCCGGATCATATTCCGCAGCGGCGCAAAGCCAAAGCTTAACATAGGCGGCTATTGGCGAAAGATTGTTCACCGGAACAAGGTGCATATTATTAAAAGCCTGTGTGCTTTCGTAGCACTCTCCGCTTTCCGTCCCCGTAAGAAATATTTTTATGCCGTTTTTATTGGCGGTACGGAAAAAATCCGAAGGGAAAATTGCCTTTGTATTTATAGTGCCGGAGTGATAGCTGCCGTGAAGAATATATTTTATCTTCGGCTCTATCTTAGGATAAACCATACCAAGGTAAGGCTCTATTCTCAGAATATTATCCGCTTCCTCCGTCAGTGTGTTTGGATTGAAATAATCTGTCTGATTGGAAAATTCTTTATATTCAGGGTTGATGTGAAAGTTATAATCCGAGTCAAAGCTTCCGTAATAGCTGTCCATAATGCTGAAAATACAGTCGGTAAAGGCTTGTCTTTCCAGCAGTCTGCTGCCCTTGTGAATTTTTGGGATATCGTTTTGGTTTTTGTAGGACACCCACACTCCCGCCGATTTTACCCTTTGAATAAATCTTACTGCGCAGTGAAGGTTAATCAAGCCGTTTGCCTTAGGGTTTTCTATGGTGTAGTTGCTTGAAACAAGACATATGGGAACATCCGCCTTTAATGTGTAGGACAAAACGGCGGCGGAATATTGAAGCGTATCTGTACCGTGAGTAATAATTATTCCGTCATAGCCCTTTGTAAGATTTTCCGAAACCGTTTTAACAAGCTTTCTTATAGTAGCCCCCGTGTTGTTTTCGCTAAGCTCGGTGTAGGGCTGTAAAATATCGTAATCAAAGCATATTCCGTATTTTTCACTGTATTTTTCCAGGATAAGATACGGTTTTTTTTCGTCGGTGGATATTATGTCGCCCTTTACGGTGCTGCCTATTGTTCCTCCGGTAAAAATGAAAAGCAGCTTCATTTGTGATTTTGCCTTCTTTCAAAAAATTTCTATAATGCGGATTTTTGTCGGATTGTATAAATCCGATGCGGGAATACCGACGTATTTCAAGGACGTGCGCCAATTCTTATCGGAACAGCTTTTGAGTTATGCTTATTCTGAAATCTCATAATTTGCCCCCGGCTTAGATGTTATTATTCCCGCCATTTCGAGTTCTAACAGATACAGCGAAATATCATCGGGAGAAATTCCGCAGGAATCGGTAATTGATTCCAGCTGCTGTCGTCCGTTTTCTGCCAGGAAATCATAAATCAATTTATATTCGGGTTCCTTGTTTTCAAAATCAAACTCCTCCGCTTTTATTTCTCCGCTTAGCTTGGATTCTTCTGAACCGTTTAATTCCTCTGCCAGCCGTGTTCTTGTTTTTTCGCTTTCCGAAGCTGATTTGGAGTGAGAATTTTCCTTTGCCTGTTCATTTTCCTTTTTGCTGAAAATAAAGTGATTTTCTGGATAAACGGTATATTTTTCGTTAATGGCATTCAGCTTGTCCGTATAAGCGGAATAATAGTAATTTACCACATCAAGATAGTTAAACAGCGGTATTGCTCCGTCTCTCAAATACTTTACAACTCCGCAGTAATCGGGGTCGAAAAGATCATGGGGCGGAACGCAGAACAAATCTCTGCCCTGCTGCAAAGCATGCTCGGCAGTGATAAGCGATCCGCTTTTCATTCCCGCCTGAAACACTATTGTGCCCAGGGATAAGCCCGACAATATTCTGTTTCTTGCATGAAAATAGGTTTTTGATGTTTGAGAATAAGGCATCAGCTCGCTTATGCAAGCGCCCCCTAACTCGTAAATTCTTTCTCTTGTGGGAATACTGCCTTTGGGGTAATCTATGCCTATTCCACAGGCTAAAACGCCTATAGTTTTGGCGTTGACTTCAATAGCCGACTGATGCACTAAATGATCCACTCCCACTGCCATTCCGCTGACTAAAACCGTGCCAAGCTTAGCCAGATCCATACAAGTACGTCTTGTTACCTTGGCGGTGTAGGCGGTTGCTCCTCTCGCTCCTACGCCTGTTACGCATACCTCGTCGTTTAAGCCCTTTAAGCTGCCCTTATAAAACAGAAGTATGGGAGGATTGTATATGTTTTGCAGTCTGTAGGGATAATCCTCATCATTAAGGGTGACGATTTTTATTCCGCTCTTTTCACATTCCCGCATTATTCTTTGGGCATTTTCCAGGGTGGAGGAATTAAGCCTTTTTACTTCTGTTTGGGAGAGGAATTTTGTTTCCCTGTCCCCTGCTATTGCTTCATAAACGTTTTTAACAGAGCCGTAATGCTGAATAAGCTGAAGAGATTTAGGGTTGGCTGCGCCCATTACCTTTAACAGCCAAAGATAATATTCCGTCATAATAACTCCTATTCGACAGCACCGCACAAATATACCAATACCAATCACCCGTTAAAAGCCTGACGTCCTTACGTCAATCTTGTCAGGCGATTTAACGGTTATTAGTATGAATATCAATATACTGTGCGGTGTCGATTATCCTAGTGTGGTGTCCCACTCAAAAATGAAATAAGATGCGCAGCAATTTTTTCCATATGCAAGGCGGAGGACGAAGGCTTGCCGGCGCAAGTCGAGGACGACAACGAAGCATATGGGAAAAAGGGCAAGCAGATATTTTATTTTTGAGCGGGACAGCACACTAGTTTTTCAAAAAATAATTACTTGCCCTTGTTTTCGTTATCCTCTGTTCTTATCTGAACACGGCGTATCTTTCCGCTGATGGTTTTGGGAAGCTCGTCTACAAACTCCACAATACGGGGATATTTATAAGGCGCAGTATTTTTCTTAACATGGTTCTGAAGCTCCTTCTTAAGCTCCTCACTTGCGGTATAGCCCTTTGTGAGAACTACCGTAGCCTTTACAACCTGTCCTCTTACAGGATCGGGAGCGGCGGTAATAGCACATTCCAATACGGCGGGATGCGTAATAAGCACGCTTTCGATTTCAAAAGGTCCTATTCTGTAGCCGCTGGACTTGATTACGTCGTCATTTCTGCCCACATACCAGAAATAGCCGTCCTCGTCCTTCCAAGCGGTATCGCCGGTGTGATAATAGCCGTCATGCCACTGTTCGTTAGTAAGCTCTTCGTTTTTGTAGTAACAGTCGAAAAGTCCGTCCTTGCCCCTTTCCGCTTTTACTACAATTTCGCCCACCTCGCCTGCCGGAACGGGCTTGTCGTTTTCGTCAACGATATCCACATCATAAAGGGGAGTAGGCTTGCCCATTGAACCGGGACGGGGCGTCATTCCCACAAGGTTGCCCAAAAGGGCGGTGGATTCGGTCTGACCAAAGGCTTCCATAAGCTTTAAGCCCGTAAACTCCTGCCATCTGTAGAACACCTCGGGGTTAAGGGCCTCGCCCGCTATTGTGGAATATTTAAGGCTGCTCAGATCGTAGTCCTTAAGTCCTTCCTTTATAAAGAAACGGAACATGGTGGGGGGTGCGCAGAATGAGGTAATTTTGAAATCCTGCATAATTTTAAGCATATCGGCAGGAACGAACTTGTCAAAATCGTAAACCATTACGCAGCTGCCCAGCGACATTTGTCCGTAAAGCTTGCCCCACGCCGCTTTGCCCCAGCCCGTGTCGGAAATGGTAAGGTGCAGTCCGTTGGGATCAACATTCTGCCAATGCTTAGCCGTCTGAATATGGGCAATGGCATATTTGTGGTTTTGCACGACCATTTTGGGGTAGCCTGTAGTGCCGCTGGTAAAATAAAGCAGCATAATATCGTTGCAGTTTGTGTCAACACGCTCCATAGCTTCAGGCTGCTTTTTGATTTCCTCGTCAAAATCCAGCCAATCTCCGTCAGCGCCGCCTTTGCAAATAAACTTTGCGTTAAATTTCCAGTCTAATTCCTTTTGAGCCTCGTCCACATACATTTTTACTTCGGGATTATCATGGGTGCAGATTACCGCCTTAACTCCCGCCTGCTCAAAGCGGTAGGTAAAGTCGTGGGTGGTAAGCAGGTGAGTTGCGGGAATAGCAATAGCTCCCAGCTTGATAAGTCCGATAATCGCATACCAGAACTGATAGTTCCTTTTAAGCACCAAAAGCACCATATCGCCCTTTTTAATACCCTTTGAGGCAAAAAGGTTAGCGGCTTGGGTGGAAAGCTTAGATAATTCGCCGTAGGTTATATCCTTTCTTTCACCCTTAACATTTACCCACTTTAAAGCAGGTCTGTCAGGCTCTAATTCGCCGAATTTATCAATAATATCATAACCGAAGTTATAGTTATCGGGGCAGTTTATCTCAAATTTGTTAAGTATCCCGTTTTCGTCGTAGCCTTCATTTACAAATTTTTTGTAGTAGTCGATTACCTGTTCCATTTCTTTATAATGTCCCTTTCGTTTTTTATATTTATGCCGTTATCTTTATGCCAAATTGCATACAAAATCTTAAATGTTCCGCAATTATATAAGAACCGCAAGGAATTTGCAGTCCTGTCCGCCGTAAGCGATCATGCCATGGGGGTTTTTGCTGTTGTAATAAATGCAGTCTCCCTCGCTTAGAATTTCCTCATGGTCGTTAATCACAAATTTCATCTGCCCCGAAATAATGTAGTCCATTTCCTGTCCGTCATGCACCGAAAGGTGTATGGGCTTCTTTTGCTCTTCCTCGGAATAAGGCGCTTCAACGATCAAAGGCTCAATATTCTTATTCTTAAAAAGATAGGCAATGTGCTGATAAGTAAAGCCGATTCTTCTCTCAATAGGCAAGCCCTGATCCTTTCTTACCAAGGAATAGGTTTGAAGCTTAGGCTCGGCGCCCGTAAGCAGCTCGATCATCTCAATCCCCAAAGCGTCTGCGCAGGAATTAAGGAAGGAAAGGGAAAAGTCCTTTTCTCCGTTTTCCAAAACGGTGTATTCCTCTACCGTCGTGTTCGTGTGCTCGGCCATAAATTCCTTGCTGATGTCAAGGTATTCTCTTGTGGCTTTAAGTCTGGAAGATACTTCCTTGATGTTATAGTTCATTATTTTCCTCCTGCATATTATTTGTAAAAATATATTTTATGGATTATATAAGGATTAAGATTTTATGATTTCAGGCTGCTTTATCATAGAAAGAAAATTTTGTGGTGTAAAGCTCAATACTCTTAAGAAGATAAAATGTTCTCAGACATTAAAATAGTCTCTTCCTCTTTCCACAGTCTGAGGTTATTATATCATAAGAAGAGAATTTTGCTTTGCAAAATTCGATACC
>CANEHP010000029.1 GCA_947427325.1 uncultured Clostridia bacterium
CTTCCTTTCTTTTTGGATATTATTGACATTTACACGGTTCGTTATTCAGACTCGCTGGGATTTTCCCATACTCTCTCAGGAGCAGATCAACATTTATAATATGCATGGTTACGAGGCGGCATGGATTCTTCCGGAAGGATTTGAGCCTGCCGGCTGTGAAATTTACGAGCAGCCGGAGCATAAATATGCTGCCGTTCATATCGAAACACCCTTTGAGACGCCCTTTACAACTATTCCCAACGCTTATAAAACCCTGTTTGAGTTTATCAAGGTCAACGGCTTAGAGCATAACGGAAAGGGCGTGATCCCCTGCTTTGAAACGGACGGAGATACCATGGACGTTTATATTGCCGTTGAGTAGAATAATACTAAATCTTAATAAAAATCAGACAAATCCACCGACCGGGGCGTCCCTGCTCTGTGTCAGCCCGACTTGAAATATCCGCATATTCCTGCGTCGGGACTTCCTTGATCAGGAACGCCCCACCCGCCGGCTTTGTCTTATTTTAATTAAGAATTAGTATAAATCCAAATACAAAGCGGGCAAATCAGACAATGGAAGCATCTCTGCCCTGCGGCGGTTTTCCTTACACTAAACGCAGCCTATATGCAAATTTGTCGACAATCCGATAAAAAACAGAATTAGTATAAAACCCCAAAGCACCCCGCCTTTTGCCGTGATTAAAAGGCGGGGTGCTTTGGAGTTTTGGTTAAAATTCTAAAATTAATTAAAGCGTTAAGAGTTAAGTATATCTTTGATTTCTTCCTCGGAAAATCCTTTTTTACGCAGTTTGGAAATAATTTCTTTTTCTTTATTTGCTTCGCCTTTTTCTATGCCCGCAGCTTCGCCTTCCGCTCTTCCTTCTGCTCTTCCTTCCGCTCTTCCTTCCGCTCTCCCTTCTGCTCTTCCTTCCGCTCTTCCTTCCGCTCTTCCTTCTGCTCTTCCTTCTGCTTTGCCTTCCGCTCTTCCTTCCGCTCTTCCCTCTTCTAACCCCTGCCTTCTAAAAAATTCTCTGTTGGAATTTTCGTCCAAAATCCACTTCTCTCTAAGCCTTGCCATCTCCCGAATCTTCTCATCCTCGCTCATTTCGTGCATTATAACAATAGCCTTATTGATTTCGGATACTCCTGTTTCCTTTATCATAGCCAAATCCTCCTCCGTTTCTGCGTTTATCAGCTGCAGCCATAGTTTTTTTCGGTCAGCTTTGTCAATACTCTTGTTCACCTTTCTAAGCTCAAAAAACAGTATGGCGCATTTGTCTGTCATAAGCTCTTGTCTGTCGGTTTCAAGAAGCTTAAAGGTCGAATAAGGCTCTTCGCAGTCAAATAAATTAAAGTTCAAAATGTTAATTGATATGGTTTGCTTTAGTTCAGCATAATGTTCGCCCTTTTTAAGCTCGTTGGAAAACATTTTCGACCAGTAGTATAAGGCTCTTTCCTTATAATCCGACTGCATTTGCACCTGAATTTCAACATTAACTATTTTATTGTCGACCTGCATTTTAATATCAAGCTGACCTTGTTTTCCGTCTGCGGTTTCGGGTAAAAGCTCGGGGTTAAGAACCTCCAGCTTTTGAATTTTGCCTTGCGGAATATCAAGCAGATCGCCTATGAAAGCCATAAGCACTGTCTTATCACTTGTGAATAGCTTTTTAAATATTATATCCAATTTTGCATTAATTACATTCATAAATCCAAATACCGCCTTTTATTTCTGTTTTCATTTTAACACTTTTAGGTCCTGATGTCAATTCAATAAAGGACAATTTAGCCGATTAGCGGTTTATGAATTAAGCCTCAGCTCAAATTTTTGAAAACAAAAACGCAGCCTTAAAAGACTGCGCCTTACTCGGTTCCATACCATTCTCTTTTTAAACCGACGTAATACCCACAGTTTAAAAAGGGATTACACCCGAAACACTAATCCAACAGTTTTAAAAGAGATTAGTATTAAGCTTACTTAAGCAGCTCGGCTATAAAAATACCCTTGCTAAGATCTCCGCGGTAAATAAACGCACCGGACTTAGCGGCAGCAATATAATCATAGTTGCCTGCTGCGATCTTCTTGATCTCATCAGCGCCGGTTTCTACAATACCGTCTGCAAGATAATAGTCGGACTGCATAACCTGCTTATCCTCATCGGGATTTGCCTTAACCGCAATATAGAACGTTCCTGCGTCGTGAACATTAACCTGAATGGCAATAGCAAAAGGAATGTTATCAACACTTTTTTTCTCTATATTCTTCCATACCGCTGTGGTGAGAATATCAAGAGGAGATAATTCAGCCTCGGGAGCAGTCTTTGCCTTCTTTGCGGCGGACTTGGCAGGAGCTTTTTTGGGAGCGGCTTTCTTGGCAGCAGCCTTTTTGGCAGGGGCGGCCTTTTTAGCAGCAGGCTTGCTTGCCGCAGGTTTCGTTTCTGTCTTTTCGGCAGTTTTTAAAGTTTTTTCATCAGCCATAGTGGTAATTCATCCTTTCATTTTCCGCACGAAGCAGAGTTTTATTTGAGAAAATTATTATTATGTTATTATAATAACATATTTTTGAAAAATTTACAATAGCAATGGCGGATAAAAATTTAAAGAGTGGCGTATAATGGCTTTTTTTGTCGTATTTGTATAAATATGGCAGGGAAAAAAGGCTAATTTAACTAATGGTTTGACCTTCTCAACATTGTTAATTACGTCAAAAAATCAAAAACAGCACCGCAGGTTTGCTGCCGGGTGCTGTTTTATCAAATAATTAAGTTACTTCAAATCCCACGTTTCAATTCTGTTTATGGCTCTTTTCAGCTTATACTCCGCCAAAAGATACGCCTTTTCGTCGTTCTGCGCCTGCTTCATTCTTTCCTCGGCCTTTGCCTTGGCGGCCTTTGCACGCTCAACGTCTATCTCGTCCGCCCATTCGCAGCTTTGAGTAAGTATGACCGTCTTGTCACGGCTTACCTTGACAGTGCCTTCGGATATAGCGGCAATTTTAAAGTTACCGTCTATCTTGACCTTGAGCTTACCGATAGGCAGTGCGGCAACATAATCCTCGTGACGGGCAAGTATTCCCTTATCTCCCACCGTGGTCCTTACAATGAGATTTTCCGTTTCTCCGTCAAAAAAGAGCTTGTCGGGAGTGTATATTTCAAGTTTGAACGGTGTCATACTGCCGCCCCCTTACTTCACAGACTTAGCTTTTTCCACTGCCTCGTCAATAGTTCCCACAAACAGGAATGCGGATTCGGGCAAATCGTCATGCTTGCCTTCAAGGATTTCCTTAAAGCCTCTGATAGTTTCCTTAATGGGAACATACTTGCCTTCCATACCCGTAAACTGTTCCGCAACGGAGAAGGGCTGAGAAAGGAAACGCTGGATCTTTCTTGCTCTTGCAACGGTAAGCTTATCCTCGTCGGAAAGCTCATCCATACCGAGAATTGCGATAATATCCTGAAGCTCGTTATATCTCTGAAGAATACTCTGTACCGCTCTTGCTACCCGATAATGCTCGTCTCCCACAACTTCGGGAGTAAGTATGCGCGAGTTGGATTCCAAGGGATCTACCGCAGGGTAAATACCCAAGGAAGCTATGTTACGGGAAAGAACGGTGGTAGCGTCCAAGTGGGCGAAGGTTGTGGCAGGCGCAGGGTCGGTCAAGTCGTCGGCCGGCACATAAACCGCCTGAACGGAGGTGATAGAGCCCTTTGACGTAGATGTGATCCTTTCCTGCAATGCGCCCATTTCGGTAGCCAATGTAGGCTGATAACCAACGGCTGAGGGCATACGTCCAAGCAGTGCGGAAACCTCCGAGCCTGCCTGTGTAAATCTGAATATGTTATCGATAAAGAGCAGCACGTCCTGTCCTTCTCTGTCACGGAAATATTCCGCCATTGTAAGTCCCGAAAGGGCAACTCTCATTCTCGCTCCGGGAGGCTCGTTCATCTGACCGTAAACAAGGGCGGTCTTGTTGATAACTCCCGACTCGTTCATTTCTCTGTAAAGGTCGTTACCCTCACGGGTACGCTCTCCTACGCCAGTAAATACGGACAAGCCGCCGTGCTGTTTCGCAACGTTGTTGATAAGCTCCATAATAAGTACGGTCTTACCTACGCCCGCACCGCCGAACAAGCCTATTTTGCCGCCCTTTAGGTAAGGTGCGATAAGATCCACGACCTTAATGCCCGTTTCCAGGACCTCGTTGGAGGCTGCCAGCTCCTCGTACTGAGGGGGCTTGCGGTGGATTTCCCAGCGCTCCTTTGTTTCGGGCTGAGGCTTGTTGTCAACAGCTTCTCCCAAAAGGTTGAAAATTCTTCCCAGGGTTTCGTCTCCTACGGGAACGGTTATTGACTTGCCTGTGTCAACCGCCTTTGTGCCGCGGACAAGACCGTCGGTGCTTCCCATAGCTATGCAGCGCACCAAATCGTCGCCGATATGCTGAGCAACCTCAACCACAAGCTTTTTGCCTTCAACCTCTATTTCAATAGCGTTCAGCAATGCGGGTAAGCTGTCCTGCGGGAACTTTATGTCCAGCACTGCGCCGATAACCTGTACCACAGTGCCGATATTTTGTCTGTTTTCTGACATATCCGTAATGCCTTTCTTTTTGTAATTTTCACCTGACTTATTTTCATACATCTGCGCAGCGAAAAATTCAGCCTTTTAAAAGCCGAATGCTTATTGCAGCGCATTTGCTCCCGATACGATTTCGTTGATTTCGTTGGTAATCTTTTCCTGTCTTGCACGGTTGTACTTTAAGCTAAGCTCCTCGGTCATCTTTTCCGCATTATCGGTGGCGTTTTCCATAGCGTTGCGCCTTGCGGACTGCTCCGACGCATAGGAGTCGCTTAAAGCGCAGTATATAAGGCTCATCGTGAACTTAGGCACAATTCTGTTAAATACTGCTTCGGGAGAGGGGTCATAGGTGATAAGGGTGTTGTTTTCTTCCTCAACATCCTCCTTGTATATGGGCAAAATATCCATAGAAATAGGATTTTGTACCAAGGGAGAAACAAAGGTGGTGTAAAAGATCTTAACCTGATCCGCTTCTCCCCTTTTAAACATTTCAATGGCGAGAGTCGCAATGTCGGCGCAATCGGCGGTTTTGGCGGTTTCCGCCAACAGGGGATATTCGCCAACCAGCTCAAAGCCCCTTTTTGCGAAAAATTCAATGGACTTTTTGCCGATAGCGATGATCTTGGGCTTGTTTTTGCCCTTCTCCGCTTCTGCCAATGCCGTTTTCAGCACATTGCCGTTAAAGCCTCCCGCAAGCCCTCTGTCGCCTGCGATAACGATAAACAGCCTGTTCTCCACCTCTCTTTTTTCGGTAAAGGGCGAGTCGAAGTCCTTTTTCGACTCCGCTATTTCCGTCATCATCTCGTACAGCTTTTCAAAGTAAGGTCTGCATGCTTCCGCCTTTTCCTTTGCTTTTCTCAGCTTGCTTGAGGATACCAGCTCCATGGCTTTGGTGATCTGCATTGTCGAGCCGACGCTCTTTATGCGGCGCTTAATCGCCTTCATATTTCCTGATGCCAATTTATCACCAACTTTTTAATAGTATTTTTTCGGCAAAATATTTTCCTTGCAGAAGAAGCATAACAGGGAAAAGGCTAAGTTAAGCACAGATATTGACAGTGCAACTATACTGATTGCCAATGCGGCTTTTTTCATAATAATACCGTCCTTTCTTCCGATTCGATAAGGCGGCGGAAAGTTATTTTTTCCAAGCCTTTCAAAAACGCCCGATAAAAGCCCTCCGAAATCCGCCCTCGAAAACAGTTAATATTTGCCTTATTATTTCTCTTTGATCTTGTTTTATTCCGTCTTATTTGCCGAATCTGTAGACCTTTTCGGGATTTTCCTCCAAAAAAGCAATAACCTTGTCCAACTCGTCCTTCGCCTTGTTTTCATCGGGGAAAAATGCACATACCGCACCCGCCAGAGCTACCGACGTTGTAGTTTGAGAATATGCCGCAATGACATATTTCTGATCCCTTCCCCCAAGATTTTTCTGAATCTTAAAGTAGGAAGCGTCGATAAGGTCCTTGCCCTCGGCAGTTAAAATCCACATAAGATATCCTTTCGGTAAACAAATTAAGAATAACCGCAATTATTTAAGCGCCTTTACAAAGTCCTCCGTAAACTGTGCCAAAGCGGCTTTCAGCTTTTCCTCGTTTTCGGGAGAGATAACCTTTTCGTTCCTGATGCCGTCGCTGATTTCGCTGTGGCTGTCATGGATAAAGCGGATAAGCTCTGCCTGATACTCGCTTGTCTTTTCCACGGGGACTTCCGTTAAGTAATTATTTGTAACCGCATAGATTATGATTACCTGATCCTCGACCTTTAAAGGCGAGCCCTGAGGCTGTTTAAGAACCTCAACTATTCTTTCGCCCTTTGCAAGTCTTGCCTTGGTATCTGCGTCCAGATCCGAGCCGAACTGAGAGAATGCCTGTAACTCACGGTACTGTGAATATTCAAGCTTCAGCGAACCCGAAACCTTCTTCATGGCCTTGATCTGCGCATTGCCGCCTACACGGGATACCGAGATGCCGGGGTTTACGGCAGGTCTGATACCGCTGTTGAAAAGCTCGGTTTCAAGGAATATCTGTCCGTCCGTAATAGAAATAACGTTGGTGGGAATATATGCGGAAACGTCGCCTGCCTGTGTTTCGATAATAGGCAATGCGGTCAGCGAACCGCCGCCGTATTCCTTTGTAAGGTTAGCCGCTCTTTCAAGCAGTCTGGAATGGAGATAGAATACGTCTCCGGGGTAAGCTTCACGTCCGGGCGGTCTTTTAAGAAGCAGGGAAAGAGCACGGTAAGCTACTGCGTGCTTTGACAAATCGTCATAGATAATAAGTACGTCCCTGCCCTTTTCCATAAAGTATTCGCCCATTGCACAGCCCGAATAGGGCGCAATGTACTGCAAGGGCGCCAATTCGGAAGCGGCGGCGGATACTACGATGGAGTAATCCATTGCCCCTGCCGATTTAAGCTGCTCCACAACGGTTGCAACGGTGGAAGCCTTTTGACCGATGGCTACGTAGATGCAGATAACACCCGAATCCTTTTGGTTAATAATGGTGTCTATCGCTATTGTGGTTTTTCCTGTCTGTCTGTCGCCTATGATAAGCTCACGCTGACCTCTGCCTATGGGTATCATGCTGTCTATTGCCTTGATACCTGTCTGAAGAGGTACGCTTACAGGCTCTCTGGTAATAATGCCCGATGCAATTTTTTCAATGGGTCTGCGCTCGTTTGTAAGTATTGCTCCTGCGCCGTCGATAGGCTCGCCCAAGGGGTTTACCACTCTGCCGAGCAATCCTTCGCCTACGGGAACGGAAACGATATGTCCCGTACGCTTAACGGCAGAACCCTCCTTGATGTCGTCATCCGGACCTAACATAACTGCGCCTACCGAGCTTTGCTCCAGGTTCAGCGCAAGGCACTGCACGCCGTTGTCAAACTGCAAAAGCTCGTTTATCATGCAGTTTTCCAAGCCGTGAATACTAACGATACCGTCGCCAACGGTAACCACCGTACCGGTATCGGTAAGTGAAATTTTGCTGTCAAATTCTTTAATTCTGGTTTTAAGTATTCCCGTAATTTCTTCGGGGCGTAATTCCATTTGTGACCTTCCTCCCTTCATGGTCTTTTTTGACGGTTCAGCCGTAAAAATGCTTTCATACCGATACCGTTTTAAATCTGCGAAGCGCCCGCAGCCTAAAACGAAATCCTGCCCGAAATCCTAATCCCACAGTTTTAAAAGGAACGGGAATCGAAAAAGGAATGGAAATCGAAAAAGGAATCGGAATCGAAAGCGGCATCGGCATTGCAAGCGACGAGCAGCCGCTTTAATGCGATAAATCAGCCTATAAGCTGACTTAAGCTGCCTTTCAGATTTTCAAGCCTTGTTTTAACGCTGCCGTCCATACGGGTGTCACCATAATCGATTATTATGCCGCCCATAAGAGCTTTGTCGATTTTTTCCGACATTTTTATTTTCTTTCCGACAATATCGGACATTTTCTTTATAATCTTTTCACGCTGTTCTCCCGACAAGGGATAGGGAGTGGTAACGGTGATTTCCGCAATGCCCAATTTATCGTTGCACATATCGGAAAAGGTCTTGCGTATTTTCTCAAAATAACTCCACCTGTTCCCCTGGGTAACCACGCAAAGGAAATTGTAAACGCAGCGTGAAAGCTTTCCGCCGAATGCGTCCTTAACAACCCCCATTTTTTCCTCAACGGATACGGTTGGGGAATCCATAAGCTTTTCAAAGCCCTCGCAGGATTTTATTATCCCGCTTACGGATTCAAGCTGATTTTTCGCCTGCTCCAAATCTTCCTTTTCTTCAAGAACGGCGTCAAAAAGAGCCTGCGAATAGTTTTTTTCCACTGCTCCCGTCATAATCAGCCCTCGTTTCCTGCCTTAGAACCCACATCGGTCAAAAAGCTGTCGATAAGGTCGGCATTGTCCTTTTGGGTAATTTCCTTTTCGCACACCTTTGAAGCCGCAAGCACAACTACCTCGGAAATCTGATCCTTTACCTCGTTTAAGGCACGGCGTTTTTCCTGCTCGATGCTTTCCTGCGCCTGCTGTTTCATGCGGGCTGCGCTTGCGTTGGCGTCGGCGATGATTTCCGCTTCTCTGTCGGCAGCTCTTTTAACTGCGTCGGAAACGATTTTATCCGCTTCGTCCTTGGACTGCTTCAGCTTTTCGGCATACACTGCCCTTGCTTCCTCCGCTTGCCTTTTGGCGTTTTCCGCAGCGTTGATCTCCGCATTTATCGCCTCCCGCCTTTTGTCCATCATCGCCATAACTTTATTATGGAGAAGGAATCTGTAAAGCAGGAAAATAATCAAGGTGTTGATAAGGGTAAAGACAATGGTGGAAAAATTTATATCCACAAGCGGAAGAAAGGTCTTAGCCGAACCCGCAGTTTCAGCAAGCAATTCCATGTACATATAATCAGTCCTTTCGTTTTAGTTGAACTAAAAAGCCCCGTTGTCCGTATTAGCCCAGCTTGCCGATAAAGGGGTTAGCGAACATAAGCAGCAAAGCAACGACAAGTGAATAAAGACCTGTGGTTTCTGCCAATGCGTCGCCGATGATCATGGTTCTTGTGATAATACCCGATGCTTCGGGCTGTCTTGCTACCGCTTCAACTGCCTTGCCGCCGCAGAAGCCCTCGCCTATTCCGGGTCCCAAGCCGGCGATCATAGCCAGACCTACGCCTACTGCAGAAGCACCTAATACGATTGCTTGTTCCATAAAATTAGTTCCTCCTGAATGTTTTTGTTTTGTGATTTATTGTTTTAACCCTTAAATCCCGCAATAATTCCGTTACTGCATAATTTAAAGGAAACAAACGGGTTTAGTCGCACTCCGCCATGGCGACATAGCTCATGGTAAGAGTGGTGAAAATGTATGCCTGGACTACCGACGAGAACAGGTCGAAATAAAGAGATAAAATTGCGGGAAGTCCCACGGTGAACACGCCTGCCGCAAACTGTCCCAAGGCGAAATAGATAAGTCCGCCGATTACCACGCCCGAAAGGATGTTGGCGAAGTGACGGAGCGCCTGAGACACGGGGTTGGCGATTTCACCGATGATGTTAAAGGGAAGCATAAAGGGGAGGGGATCAACAAATGCCTTAAAGAAGCCCTTAACGCCGCCTGTTTTGAATTTATTCCTTTGAACAAGGACAAATGTTATCAAAGCCCATGCGCCTACCACCGACAGGTCGGAGGTGGGGGAACGCAGACCCAAAAGTCCCATAAGGCTTGAACAAAGGGAGAAGCAGAAAAGTGCGCTTATATAGGGCGTGTATTTTTTGTAGCTTACGCCCATGGAGTCGTTGACCATTCCGCTGAACAGTCCCACTATGTACTCGGCGATGACCTGACGTCTTGATTCGGGTCTGACCTTAAGGTTTCTGCCGAGAATAAAGAATATAACTCCCAAAATAGCTATAACTATCCACTGAACAACCACCGTTTCGGAAAGCTTAACGGTAAATCCGCCCAAATCAAATTCCGCCGATTGGAGAGGACCGTTTACCGTAAAGTCCAACAGCTTTGCTCCCATAAAAAATCACAACCTTTCAAAAATAAATTGATTAGTAAAGATTTTTAAAGGCAATACCGAACAAAACCGTAAGGCGGTCTTTATGCTCAAATCGTAAAGTATATACACACAAAGCCATAATACCGTCCTTGTGCGGCATTGCCTTAAATTTGACCCTATTGCGAAAAACATCGTAAATTTTTGCAATCAGGATAAAATTACTTAATTTATGCGCCGTTAATGCGGCTAAGAACAGTGCGCCGATCCTATTTTCGATCCTATTTTCGATCCTATTGCCAATCCTATTGGAATATGCTCTTAGCCCTTTGATTAAAAATTATCCAAATCGGGAGGGTTCTTTCCCGCAAGCACATATTTTAACGTGTAGTGAATTTTAGGTATAAAAAGCGGTGCAAATGCGGGTATCAAATCGATAAGGTTAAGCCACAGCGCCCCGCCCAAACAGAGAAACAATCCAATGTACCTAATCCCGTAGGACATATTGGCAAAAAACCTGCCTTTTTTTTCGTTAGCCCCGGCAACTGTGGAAACCGCCGTAGAGCCGATCAGTATAAAGTTTCCCGCACATAAGAGGTTGCCGTATATCATTCCGACAAAGGATCTCCAAGTCGTCCCTTCAAAAAATCCGTAAAGGGCGATCCCCGCCAAAATAAGTCCGTTGACGATAAGAGCTGTGGGAAGCATGGCTTTAAGCTCGTCAAAGGCGGGATTTTTGGGTCTGCGCTTCATAACCGCTCCTAACCTGTTTGTAATTTGCTTATAACCTGTTTAAAATCTGTCTATAACTTGTTTTGAATTTGCTTTTGCAGGCTTCCGTCCGTATTAATCCTCAAAATAATCATGATCTCTTAAATCGTGATGGAGGGGATGGGTTTTTTCTTCCTTGCTGTCGTACATTTTTATCATTTTTTTAAGATAAGTGCCTACCGAGGAAATCATAACCGCTATTCCCGTAACCGCAAACACTATCATAAGCCAGCCGGGCAGGGAGAAACGGGTTATAAGCCATGAGCCGCCCCAAATAAACAGCAGCAGCGGCACAACGACCATAAAGCCCACCTGACTGACCACCGCATAGACGGAAAAGGGATTTTGCCTTTTTTTATCGCCGTTCATATGCCCCCCTGTTTTGCTCTTAGAATCAGCCAACCATTTCGGACAGCTTCCACATACCGTTTTCGTTAATCATCTTGGTTTTCTTTTTAACGTCCTTGCCGTCCTTGTCCTTTAAGGTGATTTCAACGTCGCACTCCGTGTCGGAGGTAAGGGTAAAGGTATAAGTGCCGTTTTCCCAAGAAATACCGTTGTCCTCGGTTCTGCCGTTTTCGATGAACTCATAGGAAATTCCCAGCTTTCCGTTATCGTCGGCATAGACTGCGCCGTTTCCGAAGGGGTCGGACAAAAGCTTTGCGGCTGCGCTCTCCGTATATATACTGCGTATAAAATCGGAAAATTCATTAAAGGTTTTAAAGGTATCGCTTGCGCAGGTATAGAAGCCGTCCTCGGGCTTGTTTCCGTAAGGCTCCGGTTCATAGGACATACCTTGGGTAAAATATTGATATGCTCTGTAATTGTTTGTAAGCAGATCGGGTGCGGCAAGCTCTGCGCTTTGCAGCAGATCCGAAGAGGGGTAATAGGCGGTGTCAACGGTAGTTTGCTCAGTATTTGTCCCTTGTGCGTCCCGGTTGGAATTTGATACGGTGGCGATCAAAAAAATTACCGCCCCCACTGCCAGCAGCACAGCAACTATTGTTATAATAAGCGAGGGTATATTAACTGTTTGCTTTTTTTTAGCCATATTTTTCTCCGATATAATAAATTTAACGCTCTTAAAGTAATGTTTTAAAGAAATCCTGCCGTCTAAAGATAAAAAACAGATAAAAACAGATAAAGAATAAATAAAGAATAAATAAAGAACCTGTCTTAACGGAGTTTTGCGTACTTTCATAAATTTTTGCCGATAAAAGCTTATGCAGGGGGGAACATCTTTAAAATTTCGGGTTTCCCTTTGGCTTTCGCCTTGTCCTCAACAAAATTTGCTCAAAATCCACGCACAAATCCGGCGAAGACAGGTTCAAAATGTCTAAAACAATATTAGAACTTGTTCTGTACATAAAAGTCATTATACAATAAATCGAAAAAAATTTCAAGTATTGTAAGGAAAATTCTGAAAAATCTTTTTAAACTGTTTCTTTGGAAATTTAATTTTCCGCTCCCGCCATCAGAAGCTGTTCCACAATTTCGGTAAAGCCCGCTTCGGAAGCATAATAAAGTGCGCTGTGCTGTGCGTTGTCCACTGCGTTCACGTCTGCGCCTCCTTCAATAAGCATGGCTGTAAAGTCGTTTTTGCCGTTCATGGCGGCAAGTATAAGGGGAGTTTCGCCCTCCGCCGTTTTTTCGTTGATATTTGCCCCTGCGGAAATCAGCGCCTTTCCTATAAACTGTTCCCCGTTATTTGCGGCTATATGGAGAGGCATAACTCCGTTGACATCGGCACAGTCGGTTTTTGCCCCTGCCTTCAGCAAAAGCTCGGCAATAACAAGGTTAGACTGCTGCACCGCCAGAATAAGGGGCGAAGCTCCGTTGTCGTTAAGCTTGTTTACATCTGCGCCCTTTTCAATAAGCACCTTAACCACCTCGCCCTGACCGTTAAAGCATGCATGGTGCAGCGAAGTGTTTCCGTAAGAGTCCGTATGCTCTTCTTCGTCCTTTGTAAGCGCTTTTACAAGCTCCCGCAAACCTGCCTGAGTTGCGTAATCAACAGCCGAGCAGTTGTTTTTGTCTTTAAGCTCTGTATCCACGTTTTCGTTTTGTATAAACTTAAGGGCGGCGTCGGTTTTTCTGTTCTGAGCCATAAGCATCAGCGGCGTCAAGCCCTCGGAATCGGTGCAGTTTACGTCAACTCCCGCATTAACAAGCAGCGATACGATCTCGGAGTTTCCCGTTACCGCCGCAAAGTGCAACGGAGCGCGGCTTCTTTGGTTTTCAAGCCCGGGGTCTGCTCCTCCCTCCAAAAGCATTTTTACTATATCCCGGGAATTTTTCATGCAAGCATAGATAAGAGGTGTGTTCCCCGATTCGTCACGCTTGTTCACGTCGACGCCGCCCCTTTTTAAAAAGGTCTGCACAACGCTTTTCTGATTATTTTTACAAGCCTGTAAAAGCATATTGTCAAGCTGCATATTTTTTTCCTTTCTTTACAAGTTTTTCTTTTTTGCAAATTGATGATGTCATATAATTGATGATGTCATATATTTATGTTGTATTGAGATAAAAAGCGTATCAGCGGGGCTGCCTCCCCGTTCCGTTCAAGCTTTATAAGGCAAAGCGCCGCAAGTCTGCGCACCTGTATAAGTCCGCAGCGGCTGCGGCTGACGGAGGAATCGGGGTCAAGGGGTATAAGCCGTTCCCTGCCGCCGTTTTTTTCTTTAAGCTCAATCGCCTTCAGCAGCAGCTTTTTATCCGCAATATCAAATTCGGGAGGATTGCCTAAAAGCTTTTCCGCATTTTTAAGCCTATCGAGGGCTTTTTCCCATTCCTCCAGCAGAAAAAAGCATAAGCCGCAGTTAAATTCCGACGCAGGGTCGGAGCTTTCCTTAATATCCTTGCAAATAAGCCATGCCGAAGGCAGATCGCCCGAAGCAAGCGCACGGTAAAGCTCAGAGCCGGCAGCGGATAAATCCGTATTTATTTTGCCCACCGAAAAATTCATCAGATCATCAGCTCCAATGCGTCGTTAAAGCCCCTTGCGGCGCAAAGCTCCATTGCGCTTTCTCCGTTGTTGTTTTTAATGTTGAAATCAGCTCCCGATTTCAAAAGCCAGCGAACCTGTTTTTCTCCGCAGTGCTTGCAGGCAAGCAAAAGGGGAGTATTGCCTCCGTTATCTTGGGCGTTTATATCCGCTCCCGCCTTAACAAGCGCCTTTGCCGCCTGCTCGACGGTTCTTACTGCCAGGTGAAGGGGCATAGTGCCGTCGTTGGCGGCTGCGTTTACGTTTGCACCGTTTTCGATAAGCGCAAGGGCTATGGGAAGGCTGGTATAGGCATTTGTGGATATGTACGGGGTATCTCTGCTGTCAAGAGCCTCCATAAGAACGGTATAGCCCCTTGAATCGGTTATATCAAGATTTTTCAGCAAGGGTATGATATTGCACTTGTTTTCAAAGATCGGGCTGCCGAAATGGCTCTCCTTAAGAAATCTGAAGGGATAATAGACAAGGGAAAATATGGGAGGATAGCCTTCGTTGTCGCATAAGGTTTCATCAGCCCCCTTTTCCAGAAGCAGCTTTACGGTATCGATATCTCCGTGCCTGATCGCTGCGGCAAGGGGAGATAAGCCGCCTGTCTTCAGCCAATAGCCGTTGCCGCCCGCAGGCTCGGTTCCAGCTCCGTTTACGTCCGCTCCGTTTTCGATAAGAGCCTTGGCAGTTTTCGGGCGGTTTTTAAAAATCGCGCGTATAAGGGGAGTCAAACCGTATTTATCCCCATGGTCAAGCTGTGACAAATCATAATTTTCGGCTATGTACACTGCCAGATCCTCGTCTCTCTCAACGGAGCGGATAAGCACATTATCTCCGTCGGAGCTTTCGGAATACACATCTGCGCCCAGGTCCTCAAGCTTTTTAAAAATTTCGGGCTTAACAAAGCTGTCGGCGCACTTTAGGATAAGGCATTCCTTTTTTAACAGCTTATAATTTATGTCAAAGCCTTTGGATATAAGAAATTCAAGAAATTCTATTCCGCCTTGATCTCTTAAAGCGGAAACGGTAACGTCTATAAGCTTCTCAACGTCATCGTCGTCGTCAAAGTCGATATCGTTCAGATGATTTTCAACCACATCGCAAGCCTTTTGCGGGTTGCCCTGCCAAAAGCAGTTTTTAATTTCATTTGCAGTCTGATAATCCATAGCCTGTGCTTCTCCTTTAAATAATTATTTAGCGATTGCTTAGAACTTGTTCTTATACTAATTCTCGACAAAAAATAAACGATCCTTGCGGTCTGTTTTTCGCAATACTGCGTTGTTGTCCCTGCAAGGCTTCAACAGGAGGCACGGACGCCGCCAATCAAGCAACCTCATGGGTCAGTCTTGCTGCGCCCTCCGCCTTGTTCTGCAAAACTCATACTCGCAAATCTTTGTCTGTTTTTAGACGAGAATCAGTATTAGAGGGTATGATAAAATTTTAGCACAACAGAAAAAATTTGTCAATAAAATCAACAGCTTGTGGAGACAAGTTTTTAATAATATAGTCTGCTGTTGATAAATTAAAATCTTGTATACGGATTTGAGGAGCATACACTCGAAAACAGCGTTAAATTTTTAAAAATAATAAAAAATAAAAATTTTAAAAAAGGTATTGACAAGACTAATCTGCTATGATATAATAATTAAGCGTTGAAGCGGCATAGCTTCATGAATAAATGGCGGCATAGCTCAGCTGGCTAGAGCACTTGGTTCATACCCAGGGTGTCGTTGGTTCAAGTCCAATTGCCGCTACCAATTTCCGTTTATCGGAAAGAAGGCCCGTTGGTCAAGCGGTTAAGACATCGCCCTTTCACGGCGGAAACATGGGTTCGATTCCCGTACGGGTCACCATCTATTACTTATACGAACACCCACTGACGATTCTACCTTATGCATGGTCAACGGCGCGTTCGTATTATCTTTATTGCTTTTATAAGTTAATCGCACTGAGTATTCAGTGCGATTTTTTATATCAATATTTGATAGAATTTAACAAACAAAGGGAAATTTAAGGTGTGAGCTTGGAATGCCATTCGGATTAACTTCTGAGTGGCATTTAAGAACTTGTTCTCATAGAAATTGGCACGCATCTTTTCGGCAAATTTTGCCGATGACTGCGTCAAAATTCCTTGAAATACACGAGTATTCCTGCGGAATTTTTCCTTGTCCTCCACAAAATTTGCTCGAAAATCTGCGCACCATTCCTATGAGAACAAGTTCTAAGTTTTTTGACTTTATGACGGAATAAGTATAGTTGGCTTTTATTCAGACTCTCGGATATTTAAAATATCGCCTTTCATCTATGCTGTTATTCAAAAGAAAAGCTCTTGATATTTGCAGGGAGCTGATATTCCTCTCTATGAAACAGCCTGTTCCGGTTATCAAGGGACGATCGGCTCCTCGTCCTATCTATTCTCATCAGCGCAAGGTATTTTGTCTTAAATATTCTATTTGATTTTTTGCTGACTTGCTTAAGTTGTTGGCATTGTTGGGGCAGAACCCCAACTGCTGTCAGGCTACAAACCTATCCTCAAAATATATAGAAAACTGTGCATAAGCCAATCCCCAATCCATTACAGACGGGGAAAATTGAACAGGTGGGGAAAGTGGTCGGTTCTGCCATTCGTTTACTCCGGGCAAAATTCTGTCTGTTATCCGCGAGATCATCCCCTGTGAAATCTCAGAGCC
>CANEHP010000030.1 GCA_947427325.1 uncultured Clostridia bacterium
ACTTCCTTTCTTTTTGGATATTATTGACATTTACACGGTTCGTTATTCAGACTCACCATGCAGTCTGCGCTGCTCTGCTCCAAACCGAATTGCAATCATAAAGACGAGAACAAATGCTCCTCCTTCGGAATGGAAAACCATCCGATATTGTACAACGGTAAGCTTTATTTTTTCGATGTGCAAACAAATTTTGAAAGCGACGAGGTCATAGATACCACCACCGTTTACAAAGCCGATACCGATGGCACGAACCGTGCTGCGGTCTGTGAGATCAAGGGGCTGGCACTCGAATCCGGCAATCGTTTGCTGCTAGTCGATGATAAGGCGTATTTCCCCATGATCAAGTATGGCTGGGACGATGCACATACAGGCACATCTGGCTATAATGAGATATGGTTTTGCTGTTATGATTTTTCAGCGAACACTTATGAGCGTATTGAAAAGCTGCATGAGGGCTGGGTATCTAATTTATGGATTTACGGTCTGTTTGACGGCAAAGTGATTTTTACGTATGCGTATTCCAAGGAAAAGGTACCGTTTGGCTTAGCCCCAAGCGAGATAGAAAAAAGATTTATATTCGTTTACAAAAGCTATGATATTGAAAGCGGAGCCGTTGAAGACCTTGAGCTTCCCGAGCCTCTATATGTGGGCGAAGGGTATTATGTTTATGAAAAGGACGGCGGTACGGCGGTAATTTGCGAAAACAAGGAGGAAATCCTTTTGCCCGATTTTCCCGCTGACACTAACGGCATGCATTGTATAGTCAACGGAAAGCTGCTGCATTGCTCCAAGCAGCTATGCGCCGACCTTACAAACGGCAAAATGTATGCGCTGAGTTCTTCCGACGGCTTTGTGGCATATTCGGACGGATCATATATTCTGAAAGAATATAACAATAATTCCCAAAAGTATGAATATTCCAAAATTGCCGAGAGCGATTATATCAGGAGTATATCATGAGTGAGCTGAAAATTGAAAATCTTTCAAAGCATTACGGAAGTAAAAATGCCCTAAACAACATATCCTTGATACTCACCGATGGCATTTACGGACTTTTAGGTCCTAACGGTGCGGGTAAATCCACTCTTATGAATATCATTACCCAAAACATAACCTTCGATAAGGGCGGAAGCATCGAATGGAACGGCGAGAATACCTTGAAAATGGGTGCGGACTTCCGCAGCCTTATCGGGTTTATGCCCCAGCAGCAGGAGCTGTACCCCACCTTCACTGCCGAACGCTTTGTGGGTTATTTAGCAGCATTAAAGGGAATACCCTCAAAAGAAATCTCATCCGAGGTAAGTCGTGTTCTTTCCTTGGTGGAGCTTGACCACTGCGCAAATAAGAAAATCGGCGGCTTTTCGGGCGGTATGAAGCAAAGAGTGCTTATCGCACAGGCACTTTTGGGAGATCCCAAGCTGTTGATACTCGATGAACCCACGGCAGGACTTGACCCTAAGCAAAGGGTTATTGTAAGGCGGCTTATCAGCTCCTTGTCAAAGGATAAAATTATTATTGTATCAACTCACATAGTTTCCGACATTGAATCCATTGCCGACAAAGTAATAATGATAAGATCGGGAGAGATCATTGAAAACGGCACGGTAAACGAGCTTTGCGCAAAAACGGAAAAGGACGGAGGGACGCTCGAGGATTTGTATATGCTCCGTTACGGTGATCAGTTATGAGGATTTTCCGTGCTGAGCTTCGCAAGCTGTTTACCTCTCCCATTTTTATTTTTGCTGCAGCGGCGGCGGTTGTTTTAAATTTTTACCTATGCTTGTCCGCTAAGCCCGTCAATATTTCCGACGAAGAATACAAAAGCTTTTACAGCAGTCTTGAAGGCTTATCCCAGCAGGAAAAGACAGAATACATAGACAATGCCCTTAATGAGCTTTATTCCTCCGAGATCACCTACGAAACCATAATGAAAAGGGAATTTTACCGCAATGAAGCGGAACAGGCGGCGCTTATAAGGGACTACAAGGATTATTTGAACGGCATTGACGAAGCGGCGAAAAATATGACCTCGGTATCTATTTTTGCGAAGAAAGACAGCTTTACCTACCGAAATATCAGCATTACTCCCGCCGCCTATGACGGAGCAAGAGATGTTACCCCCGAATATTCTCCTTCTCGGGGAATTTTAATGGCAATCGACAATAACAGCACCGATATTATGCTTATCTTTGTTGTTTTAACGGCTGTTACGGTGCTTTTTATAAAAGAGCGGGAGGCTTCGATAATAGGTCTTTTAAAGCCGCTTAAATATGGAAGGCAGCGGCTGGCGGCAATAAAAAGCCTCGCCGTTCTTTCGGTATGCGTTTTATTCGGACTTGTCATTTGCGGCAGCTCGCTTTTGATAGGCGGTCTGCGCTTTGGCTTGGAAGACTTATCCCGCCCCATACAGTCGGTCGAGGGCTTTTTAGGCTGCAATCTGCCTATTACCGTGGGGCAGGCAATGGCGCTGATATATCTTTTTAAAATTGCGGCGGTATTTTTGGCGGGACTTATTTTTGAGTGTCTTTGCACCGCTCTTTTTTCGGGAGTTGCATATTTGGGAGCAGGCGTGATCGCCGCCGGAGAAATTTTTCTGTACGTGACTGTTGAAAGTGCCTCGTGGTCATCTCCTTTCGGAAAAATTAACCTTGCCGCCTTTGTTCAGAGCAGTGAGCTTTTCAAAACCTACCTTAACATAAACCTTTTTGAATATCCCTGCAATATTGTCACGGTAACGGTTATTTCCCTGACAGCGGGAACAATCCTTGCTTTTGTGGGGGAAATGCTGCTGTTTTCGAGGATTTCGGTCAAGGATTACAAATCGATGCAGATAATACCCTCTGTTCGGTATATTCCCAAGAAGCCTTTTTCTTACGGACTGTACAAGGCGTTTATAATCCATAAGGGTGCGTTTATTATCCTGATAATTGCAGCTGTGCAGATTGGTTCGGCAATTAATTACACCATTTCCTACAATGCCAATGATTTGTGGTATCATTCCTACTGTGATACTCTTTCAAATATGACCGAGGAACAGGCGGAGCAATATATTGAAGAAGAAAACAGTCGGTTTGAAGAACTGTACAGCTCCATGGGGAGTGCGGGTTCAGCGATGGTATTACAGCAAATTTATGATGAGCTTCAAGCCGAACAGGGATTTTTAAAAGCAGCCGAGCAGCAGCATTACATCAATTCTCTTGACAGCCCCAACAAGGCAATGTTTTATCAGACAGGCTGGCGTAGGCTCTTCGGTGCAGACGGTTTTGCCGAGGATATGACCTTAACACTGCTGGCGGCACTGGGCATAAGCTTTGCGGTTTCCCCGTTGATTTCCTATGACAACAGGCGAAAGCTTGGTTTTTTGCTTTATACCAACACATACGGAAGGAAAAAGTATTATAGGCAGAATTTGACTGTTACCGCCATAGTTTCCCTTTTTATTTCGTCAGTTGTAAACATTCCTCATATTATGGGAATTTTATCTCTTTATAAAACCGAGGGAGCAGATTTTTCTATAAGATGTATCAGTGAATTTGAAGGTTTTTTGACATTTCTATAACCGACTATATTGTTCTTCTCTTCCTGTTACGGACATTTTTCCTTGTATTATGCGGAATAATTGTGCTGTATATTTCTTCAAAGTGCGGCAGTACCTATACGGCATTACTTATCTGTCTGGCAATTTTTGCACTGCCTGTAATGTTGTATCTGGCAGGAGCTGAATTTATTTTGCCGATGTGTATGCCCTTCGGCGTGAACAGGGAGATAATTGAAGGAGCATGGATTTATCCTTTGACTGTCATTGCCGGGAGCGGTTTTGCGATGTTCAAAATTAAAGCATAGCGCTTTGTTTTTGGTAAAAATATTGTCATTAAAAAGAAATGGAATTAGCACAGCTGTTGAGAGCAGACTACAAAGGCACGGGAGATATTCAGAACAAACTAAAAGATTGTTTTCAGGAACAATCGAACAAATATTAGAAGGGGAGAGGGATGAACTTTAGGTTATGAGAAAAACTCCATTCGGGAAATATACGTTTTTGAGATTTCACAGGGAATGATCTCACGGATAACAGACAGAATTTTGCCCGAAGTGAACGAATGGCAGAATCGACCTATTGACAGCATATATCCTGTAATATTTTTTGACGGAATAGTATTCAATTCCCGCAAGGACAACAAAATCGTAAGCAAATGTGTGTATTCGATATTGGGAATAAATTGCAAAATAAGAGCCGCCCTATTCAGAGCGGCTCTTTATATTATTATGTAACTAAATCAGCTTACTCAACATTCGGCTATCAGAAATATCTCTTCAAAAGACCGTTAAACGCCTTGCCATGTCTTGCCTCGTCCTTAGCCATTTCGTGAACGGTATCATGAACGGCGTCATAGCCCAATTCCTTAGCCTTCTTAGCTAAATCAAGCTTGCCTGCGGTTGCGCCATGCTCGGCGGCAACACGAAGCTCAAGGTTTTTCTTGGTGGAGTCGGTAACTACCTCGCCCAAAAGCTCCGCAAACTTTGCAGCATGCTCGGCTTCTTCAAAGGCAATTCTCTTGTACGCTTCCGCAACCTCGGGATAGCCCTCTCTGTCGGCTACTCTTGACATAGCAAGATACATGCCCACTTCGGTGCATTCGCCCGTAAAGTTCATTCTCAGACCCTCTACAACACTTGCGTCAAGATCCTTGGCAATACCTACCTCATGCTCGCAGGCAAAGGTCAGCTCTTCTCCGCCCTGCTCCTTGAACTTTTCAGCGGGACAGCCGCACTGAGGGCATTTTTCGGGGGGCCGGTTTCCTTCATGAACATATCCGCAGACAGGGCAAATAAACTTCTTCATAGCTTTGTTCTCCTTTTTCTTTTTAATTGTTTTAATAGTATAAAATTACAGCCAAGGAACAATACCAAACGTTCCATGACAATAATAATTCAAAATGTATGATATTCCAATTTTTACCTTTTGTTTTCTGAAATAATTATAACTATTTCCTTTAAAAATGTCAATAGCGAAAATAACAAAAATACGGAAATATGTTTTAAGGCAAGGGCAATAATTTACAAAAAATCATTAACTCATTCAAAAGAATTGTGCTTTATTTTCTTTACAGCGGTTTAAAAAAGTAATATAATAAATTATAAAGCATTATTCATACAGGAGGAAACGATAAATGATTACCGATATGAGCGTGGGTAAGCCCCACAGAGTGCTGTTGAAATTCAGTATGCCTTTACTGTTAAGCGCAGTATTTCAGCAGCTTTATAATATTGCCGATACTGTAATCGCAGGGCGGTGTTTGGGCGAGGACGCTCTTGCCGCGGTAGGCTCCTCATTCCCCATCACTATGATTTTTATGGCAATAGCCTTAGGTTCTACCAACGGCGCATCGGTGCTTATAAGCCGCCTGTTCGGAGAAAAAAAGCTTGCGGATATGAAAACCGCAATTTTCACTTCCTTTATATCAATAGGCGCTTTAAGCCTTATCCTTACCCTTGTGGGAACGGTTTTCTGCGGCCCGATGCTGGAAATTCTGCGGACAAATCCGGATATTATATCCGATTCTGCGGACTATCTCCGAATATATACCTTGGGACTGCTGTTTCTCTTTCTCTATAATGTGGCCACCTGCGTTTTTTCTTCCTTGGGAAATTCAAAAACTCCTTTGATGCTGCTTGTGTGTTCATCGGTGGGAAATGTGATTTTGGATTTGGTTTTTGTTAACATATATAATATGGGCGTTGGGGCATTGGCGCTTGCTACCCTTATTGCACAGGGAATCGCTTCGGTAATTGCCGCCGCTATTCTTTTTATCCGCCTTAAAGCTGTGGCAACGCCCGTAAAGCCAAAGATTTTTTCCTTAAACTCCCTTAAGCGCATTTCAAGGCTTGCCGTACCCGGGATTTTTCAGCAAAGCTTTGTTTCGATAGGCAGTCTGTTTGTCCAAAGTCTGATAAACAGCTTTAATATAACCGCCGTTACTGCGGCTTATACGGCTGCGATAAAGCTTAACACCTTTTCCATAACTATGTTTGTTACGCTGGCCGGAGGCGTCAGCAACTATACCGCCCAAAACCTGGGGGCGGGGAAAATCGAAAGAGTAAAAAGCGGATTTAAAGCAGGACTGCTGATAGCGGAATCCGTGGCAGCGGTCATAAGCCTGATAAGCGTTATTTTTCCCGATCAGCTTATGGGACTTTTTGTGGATAATCCCACGGAGACGATCATCGAAACGGGCAGAAGCTTTTTAAGAATAACCTCGCCCTTTTACTTTACGGTATGCGCAAAGCTTATTGGGGACAACGTGCTTCGCGGATCGGGCACTATGGTTTTCTTTATGATATCCACATTTACAGACTTAATATTAAGAGTTGTTCTTGCCTATATTCTTTCGGGATTTATGGGAGTTGAAGGCGTATGGTGGTCATGGCCCATTGGCTGGGGAATTTCCGCCTGCCTTTCCCTGACCTTTTACTTTAAAGGATTATGGCTGAGGAAGGGTACAGTGTAGAATGAAAAAAAGATTTGACTTAACAATAATCGGAGGCGGTGCGGCAGGTCTTGCCTGTGCGGTTTCGGCGGCGGAAAAGGGCTGTAAAAGCATCGCTGTCATAGACAGAATGAACAGGATCGGCAAAAAGCTTTTGGTAACGGGAAACGGAAGATGCAATTTAAGCAGCCGCAATATATCCGAGGAATTTTATCACGGAAGCTTCAACGTCAAATCCGTTTTGGAGGAATACCCCGATTTAAGGCTTTTCTTTGAAAAATTGGGTCTGTATACGTCGGCTGATTCCATGGGCAGGATTTACCCTCTTTCCAATACTGCCGCCTCTGTGCTTGACGCTTTAAGATTCGGTGCGGAGAAAAGCGGAAAGGTTCGCTTTTTTACCGAAGCGCAGTGTACCTCTGTATCCGAAAACAAAAACGGCTTTACCGTAAAGGCGGGGGAATATGAGATAGTCTGCGGTGCGGCGGTGCTTGCCTGCGGAGGCTGTGCGGCGACGGTTCACGGAAGCGACGGCAGCGGCTTTGCTCTTGCCGAAAACTTAGGTATAAGCGTTGCCAAGACCTACCCCGCACTTTGTTCACTGATTGCCGACAACACAAAATCACATGACAGGGTGAGAAGCAAGAGCGCCGCTACCCTTAAACATAACGGGCTGCTAGAAAAAAAAGAGTTGGGGGAGGTTCAGTTTACAAAAAACGGATTGTCGGGAATATGTATCTTTAACCTTTCGGCTGCTTTACCTGACAATGAAAGGAATGCAGCTGTAAGTCTTGACCTGCTTCCCAATTATACTCTCCATGAAGTATATGAAATGCTTCTGAATGTGCAGCTATACAGAAAGCGTGATTTACCCGAGGAAATGCTTAACGGGATTTTTAACGGAAAAATTGCCCTTTATCTGCTTAAAAAAGCCAATATACCCGTTTCAGTCCACTGTGCAAAGATGGATTATACCGATTTAAAACGACTTGCGGCTATCACTAAGAATTTAGAGTTTAAGATAACGGGAAGAGCCGATTTTTCCAAAGCGCAGGTTACGGCAGGCGGCATTATCGACGCCGAAATAGACAAAAGTCTTATGTCAAAAAAGCATAAAGGCTTGTTTTTTGCAGGAGAAATAATAGATGTCTGGGGCGACTGCGGAGGTTATAATCTCCATTTTGCCTTTGCTTCGGGATTAAAGGCAGGAAAGTCGGCTGCCAAACTGCTTTCGGAAAAGGAAAAAACATATGATCAAAATTAACGAAATTGCCCTTCCTGTAAATTATGATGAGGAAGACTTAAAAAAGGCTGCGGCGAGGAAAATCGGCTGCTGCAAAAGGGATATTATTTTAGTTAAAATACTGAAAAAATCCCTTGACGCAAGAAAAAAATCCGATATTCACTATGTTTTGTCTGCGGCAGTGGAGATAAAGGACGAAGAAAGACTTTTAAAAAAGGGCTTTGAAAAATATTCGCCATTTAAACCTTTGTCCGTACCTGCCAAGAAAACGCAAAAACGCCCCGTAGTTGTGGGCTTCGGACCTGCGGGAATTTTTGCCGCCCTTACCCTTGCAAGAAGCGGAAGCCGCCCCATTGTTCTTGAAAGAGGACTTGATGCAGATTCACGGAAGAAAAAAACAGAGCTTTTTTGGGCAGAGGGGCGGCTTGACTCCGAGTGTAACGTGCAGTTCGGCGAGGGAGGAGCAGGAACGTTTTCCGACGGAAAGCTGAATACGGGAACTCACAGCCCTTTAATCAACCAAGTTTTGTGGGATTTTGCGGAATGCGGCGCACCAAGCGAAATACTTTATCTGGCAAAACCCCATATTGGCACAGATAAGCTGCTTGTGACAGTTAAAAATCTGCGCAAAAGGATAATCTCATTAGGCGGGGAGATAATATTCGGAGCTAAGTTTACCGACTTTTCAGCTAAAAACGGCAGAATATCCTCTGTAAGTTATGAAAAAGACGGAAAAGCCTATGAAATCGAAACGGATGATCTTATTTTAGCATCAGGTCACAGCGCACGGGATACCTTTGAAATACTGCTGAATAAGGGTGTTTTTATGGAGCAAAAAGCCTTTTCCGTCGGAATGAGAATCGAACATTTACAAAGAGATATTAACCGCTCTATGTTTGGAGAAAATGCACCGAAAGAGCTTATTGCCGATTATAAATTAGCGGCGCATCTGCCAAACGGAAGAGGGGTATATACATTTTGTATGTGTCCGGGCGGACAGGTGCTTGCTTCGTCTTCGGAATCCGAAACTATAGTTACAAACGGAATGAGTTATTACAGCAGAAGGGGCGAGAACGCCAACAGCGCCGTTTTGGTGGGCATTACGCCAAAGGATTTCGGAAGCAAGGAGATTTTAGCAGGTGCGAATTTACAAAGAAAAATCGAGAAGGCCGCATTTATTAAGGCAGGAAAAAACTACCATGCTCCTATAATCAATGTCGGAAAGCTTTTAAACAGAACCTCCGATTATGAAATCAAGAAGGTTAAGCCAACCTATCGCCCCGGAACTGCCTTTGTAATGCCGCAGGAATATTTGCCCGAATACGCAGTTGACTGTATAAAAAAAGCGCTGCCCATATTTGCAAAAAAAATATCCTGTTTTGACGACAGCGAGGCCGTTTTAACAGGACCCGAAACACGCAGTTCGTCCCCTGTTAGAATTACAAGAGGTGAAACCCTTGAAAGCATTTCCGTTAAGGGCTTTTACCCTTGCGGAGAAGGCGCGGGATATGCAGGAGGTATTGTTTCGGCAGCGGTGGACGGGCTTCGGTGCGGAATGGCTGTTCTTGAAAAGAACAGCTGAGGCCTTTATTGTTTGTATGCGTCAGACGGATTTTGCAAGTACGGTTATCGAATTTATTGCTTAAAATTGAGATCATTTCCTTTTTTGAATTGACACAGGAGCTTAAAAGTGCTAAAATAAAAGCAGAAAAAGAACTAATTCTCATAGGCGGGTGGTATTTTATATATGAATGTAATAAATGCAAAATTGGATATAATATTTAAAAAGCTTTTCACAAGTGATAAAACGGTGCTTATGGCTTTTATAGGCGATTTGCTTGATATTCCGCAGGGTAAGATACAAAATCTGGAGGTTCTTAACCCCGAGCTTTTACCCGAAACCGCAGACGGAAAACAAGGTCAGCTTGATATTAAAATGCAGGTCGACAATAAAATAGTTAATGTTGAAATTCAAGTGCAAATGCAGTCGGATTATAAGGAAAGAGCCTTGTACTACTGGTCTAAAATGTTTTCCAACGAGCTTAAAAAGGGGCAGCACTATGCAGAATTAAAGCAAACTATATCAATTAACATTTTGAACTTTAGTTTATTTAACTGTGATGAGCCTTACTCGACCTTTAAGCTGCTTGAAACCAACAGACAAGAGCTTATGACAGACAAATGCGCTATACTGTTTTTTGAGCTTAAAAAGATAAACAAGAGTATTGACAAAGCTGACCGCAAAAAACTATGGCTGCAGCTGATAAACGCAGAAACGGAGGAGGAATTGGCTATGATAGAAGAAACGGGCGTATCTGAAATCAATAAGGCGGTTGTTATTATGCACGAAATGAGCGAGGATGAGAAAATCCGGGAGATGGCAAGGCTTAGAGAGAAATGGATTTTGGACGAAAATTCCAATAGGGAGTTTTTTAAGAGACAGGGATTGGAAGAAGGCAGAGCGGAAGGCAGAGCAGAGGGCAGAGCAGAGGGCAGAGCAGAAGGCAGAGCAGAAGGCAGAGCAGAGGGCAGAGCAGAGGGCGAAGCAAATATTATTTCCAAGCTCCTCAAAAGGGGATTTTCTGAGGAGGAAATCCGAGGTATTCTGAACTCTTAACTAAACTCTTAAATTTTCCATACAGTTTTTATCAGCTTAATAAGCTGTCCAAGAATCCTAAACCTTTAATTATCGGGAGAATGAACAGGCAATGACAGAAGAAACGGGCGTATCTGAAATCAATAAGGCGGTTGTTATTATGCACGAAATGAGCGAGGATGAGAAAATCCGGGAGATGGCAAGGCTTAGAGAGAAATGGATTTTGGACGAAAATTCCAATAGGGAGTTTTTTAAGAGACAGGGATTGGAAGAAGGCAGAGCGGAAGGCAGAGCAGAGGGCGAAGCAAATGTTATTTCCAAGCTCCTCAAAAGGGGATTTTCTGAGGAAGAAATCCGAGATATTCTGAACTCTTAACCGAACTTTTAAACGAATTTTTAACCGAACTCTTAAATTTTCCATACGGTTTTTAACAGTTTAATAAGCCGTTAAAAAATCTCAAACATTTAACTTTCCGAATAAATAGGATTTTAAGGAGTTGAAAAAAGACTTTTTTGTACTCCCAAGAAACTTGTGCTGATTTATTATTCTCTTAAAAATCGGCGGCAATTTAATGTACCCGCCTTTAAGGAAGCTGTGTTGATTTTTCACTTCCCTAAAAGTGATATGATAGTTTTTTACAGCCCTTTTGCGCTAAATATTCAACAAGCTGTCGTTTATGACTTAAAGCCATAAACGACAGCTTGTTTATTTTCCGCACCGATTATTAGATTTAATTTGACTTTTTAATATTAACTCCCTGTCTTGTTTCCTCAACAATATAACCCTTTGAGACAATTTCATCGCGAATACTGTCTGCCAAAGCAAAATCCTTGTTTTTTCTTGCCGCCTTACGCTTTTCAACCAAATCTAAGATTTCCTGCGGAATTTCTTCTTCCTTCTCATACAAAATACCTAACACATCAACTAATTCGTTAAAAGTTTCCTTAAGGTATTCAAGAGAAGCCTTTGCGGCGTTTTCGTCCAAAATTGCGGTATTTATTTCACGAACAAGCTCAAATACTGCCGTTATGCCGTCTGCCGTATTCAGATCATCGTCCATAGCGTCAATAAACTGCTGCTTTCTTTTTTGAGCAATATTTATTATTTCATGTGAAGCCTCTCCCGGCTTTGCCGCTTCGATTGCTTTTTCCAATGATTTTTTGCAGGTTTTAAGGCGGTCAAGAGAAGCAACTGCGCTTTCCATTACTTCCAAGGTATAGTTAAGCTGAGCCCTGTACTGAGCACTGAGAAGCATAAATCGGATAGGCTCATAGCCAAACTTTTCCGACAGGTCACGGACAAGGAAAAAGTTACCTTTCGACTTGCTCATTTTGCGGTTATCCACATTTAACATTCCGTTGTGCATCCAGATATTAGCCAAAGGGTATCCGTTGGCGCATTCCGACTGGGCTATTTCGTTTTCGTGATGAGGGAAAATAAGGTCTGCGCCGCCGCCGTGAATGTCAAGAGTGCCGCCTACATAATGACTTGACATAGCGCTGCATTCAATATGCCAGCCCGGTCGTCCCTTTCCGTAAGGAGAATCCCAGTAAGGCTCTCCCTCCTTAGCGCCCTTCCATACCGCAAAATCCATAGGATCTCTCTTTTGCTCCGTTTTGTCAACACGCTGACTTGCGCCCTCGCGCAATTCGTCAAGAGGCATTTGGGACAGCTTGCCGTAATTCTCATCCTTGTTGGCGGCAAAATAAACATCATTGCCGCTTTGATAAGCATAGCCTTTATCAATAAGGGTTTTAACCATATCGAGAATAATGTCTATGCTTTCGGTAGCCTTTGGGTGAATGTCTGCGTCTGCTATGTTGAGTCCCCTTGCGTCCTTAAAATACTCCTTAATCATATTTTCCGCATGTTCAAAGGGAGATATTCCCTTTTCACCTGCAATGCGGATTATCTTATCATCCACATCGGTGAAATTCTGAATATATTTAACGTCATATCCTCTGTATTTAAGATATCTGCGCAAAACATCAAAAACGCAAAGCTGGCGGGCGTTTCCCACATGAATAAGATTATAAACGGTAGGTCCGCAGCAGTAAATATTCACATTATTATAATGAATCGGCTTAAGCTCTTCCTTTTGTCTGGTTAGTGTGTTGTAAATACGCATAATTTTTTCCTTTCTTTTTACATATATACCCGTTTTCATAGATTTTATTTCCAAAAATTTTGTTTTCGGAATTTTTTGAGTCTGTATTCAATGGTATTAAAGCGGTCAGTGGCAAAATCTGCCGAAAAATGCGTGGAATATCCAATGAACACATACTCTTAAGATCTTATTTTTCAATTTCTCCCATAAGCTTATCCAGTTCTCTTTTTATGCCGCACATTTCCTGTGATACAGGGTCGGGAAAATGTATCTGATCCAAATCGCCTGTGCGAACGCCGTTGATTTTTACTATTCTTGCAGGAACGCCCACTGCGGTGCTGTTTGGAGGAACTTCGCTTAAAACCACCGCATTGGCGGCTATCTTGCTGTTATCGCCTACCTTAAAAGGACCCAATACCCTTGCCCCCGATCCAACCATAACATTGTTGCCGAGAGTTGGGTGACGCTTTCCCGTTTCCTTGCCCGTACCGCCTAATGTAACGCCTTGGTACACCGTACAGTTATCGCCTATTTCGGTAGTTTCGCCTATTACAACTCCGCTGCCGTGGTCGATAAAAAAGTTCTTTCCTATTTTTGCGCCGGGATGTATTTCTATCCCGGTTTTTCTCAAGGCACGCTGGCTTATGGCACGGGCACGGAAAAAATGCCCCTTTAAATAATGCTTATGAGCTTTGCGGTAGGCCCTTACCGCCTTAAAGCTTGGGTAGAGAAAATAAACCTCCAGCCTGCTTTTTGCGGCAGGGTCACGCTCTATTATTGAATCAAGTTCCTGTTTCAGTTTATCGAACATATACCCTCCTTCTTTATTTTTAATCATTTATGGTTTACGATTGATTAAATTTTTTATTATACAAAATAAAAACCGCCTCGCACAATGCGAAGGCGGCATTAAACCTCGGTTCCACTTCGATTTTCCTAAAATCTTAGGCTCATCCTCCGCAGCATAAAACAATTACGCCACAGAAAACCTTTAACGCAGGCTTACGGATAAAGATACTTGATTTTTCCCTTTACCGACTCCCGACCGCACTTTCCCTTGACATGAATACGGCAATTACACCCTCTGCCGCTCTCTGAAATTCACTTTTTCAAGATACTCTGATCGTTCAATATCTTTTAACGTATTCTGTTAACATTATATTCATTATCGATTTAAAGTTTACCATAAATTTATTTAAATGTCAATAAGGAAAAAAGCAATGAATAATGATAAAAAAACAAATGGAGCGCACTCCCTTAAGATGCATTGCCGTGCAAAAATTTAAATTAAAAGTAATTTTTAACAAATAACAAATCGAAAATTCTGTAAATATTTTTTTAGTATCCTATTGCATTTTTAAAATTCCTATGATATAATTTATAATAATGTATGTAAACGATTACACAAACAGCATTATTTTAAACAAAAAATGCACTTAAGACGCAGAAAGGAAGCTTCCGATATGAAATTTTCCGACGGATTCTGGCTCAACAAGCCCGGCTATGATGTTAATTATGCCACTCAAATGTATGAAATTTACCATGATGAAAAATCCATTACCGTAATTGCCGCTTGCCAATACATCCAAAACAGAGGTATGACCTTGGGCGGTCCTATTTTGGAAATCACCTTTACCTCCACCTTGGATAACTCGATCAAGGTTACCGTTGAGCACTATAAAGCCGCAAGAAAAACAGGCCCCGACTTTAATCTCTATGAGGACGGAAATTTTAAGCCCGTAATAGAAAAAACCGAAAACGGCTATTCCCTTACCAGCGGAAAAACCTCCGTTGTTATAGGAGGACAGGGCGGTCCTTGGGACGTAAAATATTACTATGACGGAAAGCTGCTTACAAAAAGCGGCTGGAGAACCACGTCATATATTAAGGAAGCAGACTGGCGCACCAAAAACCGTATGCTTGAAAAGCAGGGTCAGAATTTCTATGCCGACAGCTCTGACGATTGCCCCGCAGTTATGCGCGAGATGCTTAATATTTCCGTTGGCGAAAACATTTACGGCTTCGGCGAAAAGTTCAGTACCTTTGTTAAAAACGGTCAAACCGTCGACGTATGGAACAACGACGGCGGCACCTGCTCCGAGCAGACTTACAAGTCGATCCCCTTCTATGTATCAAGCAGGGGCTACGGCGTATTTGTAAATCATCCGGAAAACGTAAACTTTGAGGTTGCCTCCGAAACCGTCTCCAAGGTTTCCTTCAGCGTTCAGGGCGAAAGACTGCAGTATTTCATTTTCGGCGGAGATACCGTTGCAGACGTAATTTCACACTACACCGATTTAACGGGAAAGCCCGCCCTTCCTCCCGCCTATACCTTCGGCTTGTGGCTTACTACATCGTTTACCACCGACTATGACGAAAAGACCTGCTCCTATTTTATTGACGAAATGGAAAGAAGAGACATTCCCCTTGAAGTGTTCCACTTTGACTGCTTCTGGATGAGAGAGTTTTGTTGGTGCGATTTCACATGGGACAAAAGAATGTTCCCCGATCCCAAGGCTATGCTTACACGCCTAAAGCAAAAGAATATTGAAATCTGCGTTTGGATAAACAGCTATATAGGACAGCGTTCATCGCTCTTTGACGAGGGTGTTGAAAACGGCTACTTTATCAAAAACAAGGACGGCTCTGTATTCCAATGCGATATGTGGCAGCCCGGAATGGCCATTGTGGATTTTACCAATCCCGCAGCCTGCCAATGGTATAAATCCAAGCTGAGAGTATTGTGTGAAATGGGCGTAAATGCCTTTAAGACGGATTTCGGCGAAAGAATCCCTACCGACGTGGTTTATTATGACGGCTCGGATCCTTTGAAAATGCATAATTACTACACCTATTTGTACAACAAGACCGTTTTCGAGGTTCTTGAAGAATATTACGGCAAGGATAAGGCTTGCTTATTCGCAAGAAGCGCAACAGTGGGTGGTCAGCAGTTCCCTGTTCATTGGGGCGGAGACTGCTTCAGCAATTACGAATCCATGTGGGAAACCGTAAGAGGCGGCCTTTCTCTGTGCCTGTCGGGCTTCGGCTTCTTCAGTCACGATATAAGCGGCTTTGAAGCAACCGGCTCGCCCGATCTGTACAAGCGCTGGTGCGCTTTCGGTCTTATGTCCACCCATTCAAGACTTCACGGCAACAGCTCTTACAGAGTGCCTTGGAATTTTGACGAGGAAAGCTGCGATGTGCTCCGTCACTTTACAAAGCTTAAGGGCAGACTTATGCCTTACCTTTACGCAAATGCCGTTAAAACTCACCGGACAGGTATTCCTATGATGAGAGCTATGGTAGTGGATTACAGCAGCGATCCCGGTACGCTTAACCTTGACAGACAGTATATGCTGGGCGATAATCTTTTGGTTGCTCCGGTATTTAACGAGGAAGGAACTGCTTCCTTCTATCTGCCCGACACAGGAAGATGGACGGATATTCAGACAGGCGAGATCTTGGATGGCGGTCATTGGTACGAAAAGAAGTATGATTACTTCGGAATGCCTTTGTATGCTAAGCCTAACAGTATTATTGCCTACGGCGACTTTAAGCGCAATTTCACATACAACTATGCCGAAAATGCCGAATTGGTCGTATACGGCTTGGAGGAAGGCAGAACGGCGGAATGCATTATCTGCGACGAGAACGGAAAAACGGTTCTTACTGTTACAGCTGAGAGAAGAGACGGCAAGATTATTGTTAAGTCCGAGGGTACGGGAACATACACTGTAAAGAGTGCAGACGGACTTGAAATCATTAAGTAAGAACTTGTTCTCATAGGAATGGTGCGCAGATTTTCGAGCAAATTTTGTGGAG
>CANEHP010000031.1 GCA_947427325.1 uncultured Clostridia bacterium
GCAGCTTTTGACTGTCTCCGAAGACCTTCACCACTATAAAAGGGTCTGTGCTTTCAAGCTCCTTTAAGGCAGAGGAAAACACCCGTATGAATTTTTCCTTGTTTACGGGCTTTAGCAGGTAGTGAAAAGCGTTTACGTCAAAGGCCTGCTCCATATAGTCGGAATAAGCGGTAATAAAGATTATGACCGACTTTTTGCCGCTTCTGTTTTCTTTGCGAAGCCTTTTGGCTGTTTCTATGCCGTCAAGCTGTCCCATTTCTATATCAAGAAAAATTATATCAAAATAAATTTTTTCCTTTATAAGCGCCTCCCCTGCGGAAAAAAGGGTGATTTCCGCCTTAGGGCAGCTTTGCTTTGCCAAAAGAAAAATTTCCCGCCCGATCTCGGCGTTGTCGTCGCATATGGCTATTCTCATTTTGTACCTCTGTTTTCGGTATGACGGTTTGTATATAATTAGATATTATACTAATTCTTAATCATCTTATAGACAACTTTGCAAAAATCCTGCGCTTATTGCTTCGTCAAGCCGCCTTGCTATATCGCATATAGCTGCGGCGGCTTTCCTCGCACTAAACGCAGCCTTTTCGCAAATTTGTCTACAATCTGATTAAGAAATAGTATTATTTTACCATATTTAAGAAATATTTTCCGCATTTTCGGTGTGAAATACGGAATTTTCGGCGTAAAGTAAAAAAGAGCCGCTGCTTTGGGCGGCTCTCAAATTGTCAACAGACACATTTTCAAGGTTTGGGATAAGCCGAATTTATACTATAGCTTTCTGCAATAGACCCTATCATCATCACCGTATATGTCCTTCTGATTTTCGATATAAGTAAATCCGTAATGCTCATACAAATTCGTTTGGTCTGTTGCTATCCATATTTCGGAGTATCCCGAGCTTTTTGTCCTTTCGCAAATTGTATCGAGCAAAAACCTGCTGTTCCCCTTATTTCTGTATTCGGGATAAGTATATACAAAACCTATCCAGGGAAACCGCCGGGGCGAGCTGATACAATCCTGATTTGAAAGGGTCGCAAACGATATAAGCTTTTTATTGTCCACAAGCAAAAACAACCTGCTGTTTTTTCCAAGCAAGCTCTCCATTCTTGGAATGTCATTCAGCAATTCCGCAAGAAACCCCGCCGCCCTCCGGTCAGCCGCCGCAATCTGTTTTTTCCATAATTCCTTGTCCTTATCCTCAAAATATTCGATTACCTTCAACATTTCTCCTTTCTCTGCAAACCAAGGCAAGAAAAGCAGATTTACTAATCACTTTCCAAACCTTTGATTTTATTAAATACAACCGTCTGCTCTTTCATGGATATTTTCCCGACCTGATAACCGTATTCCTCAAGCTCCCTTTTGTATTTCAGAAAGGAATGATCAATGGCTGTTCCCGATATTTCGGCTATTTCTTCAAAAGTCAGCTTGAAGGATTGAGTTCCATTAGTCTGTACATATTCCCATAAAGCGTCATATTTACTCATTATGTTTTCTCCTTTACATCTATCTGCCGTTCTGTAAAATGACCCTGTAATTTCCCGCAAATCTCGGTAAAACGCCGCTGCGTCAGCCGTCTTTATCCAAATTTCATTGGAGCGTCCATGGACTGATTAAGCTGTCAGCCCTCCGCCGTCTCCTTCATTGCGGAGGTACTTCTTTGTGCCATAACCAAACGGTAATAAACGCCCTTTCTTCCCATAAGCTCGGTGTGAGTTCCAATCTCGGCAACCTTTCCCTTATCAAGGACAATAAGCCTGTCCGCACTGCTTAAGGTGGAAAGTCTGTGAGCAATGGCTATGGTGGTTCTGCCCTTTATCAAACGGTTTAAAGCGGTCTGAATCTGCTTTTCCGTTTGCGTATCGAGACTGGCTGTTGCTTCGTCTAAAATAAGGATCTTGGGATTTCTTAAAATCGCTCTTGCAATAGCCACTCTCTGCCGCTCGCCGCCCGAAAGGCTGTAGCCCTTTTCACCCACATAGGTGTTGTAGCCGTCGGGAAGTCTTGTTATAAAATCATGACAGTCGGCTATCTTTGCCGCAGCTATTATTTCCTCAAATGTGGCGTCGGGCTTTGAATAGGCTATATTCTCCATAACCGTGCCGTTAAAGAGGAAGGTTTCCTGCAAAACCACGCCTAATCTGCTGTGAAGCGATTCCGAGGACATTTCCCTTAAATCCGTTCCGTCAATCTTGATTGAGCCGTAGGTGGGGTCGTAAAGGCGCATTACAAGGTTTATCAGGGTAGATTTACCTACTCCCGAATGCCCTACTAAGCCTATCATTTCGCCCTGCTTGATCTCAAAGGAGATATTTTTCAGTACGGGATTGTATGCAGTGTAGCCGAAGGAAACATTTTCAAAGGTAATATTGCCCTCAATATCGCATTTTAAAGCATTTTCCGACTCCGAAAGGTCTATTGGCTCGTCTAATATCTCAAACACCTTTCCTGCGGACACCATAGCCTGTGTAAGAGTTCGGGGCAGCTGAATAAGCCAATAAACAGGTCCGTACATCATCGAGGCATAGCCCGTAAACTGCACAAATTCTCCTAAGGTAATGGTCATTCCCATAACATAGCTTGCGCCGAAGTAAAGCATAAGCATTTCGCCAACCGCAAGAATATAGCGCATTATGGGGTACAGAAGATACCATGTGCATTCCGCCCTTTCAAGGTTTTTCGATACTTTATAGGATATGCCCTTGTATCGCTCTATTTCTCTTTCCTCGCTGCCGTAGCTTTTTACTACCTTTGTTCCTGAAATTACATCATTAAGGTATTTTGAGGAATCGCAGGTTCTTCTCCACCATCTCTGATAACCCGCTCCGATTCTCTTCATTATCTTCTGAGCCGCCCAGCCTGCAACGGGCAGAGGAATAACTACCATTAAAGCAAGCCTCCAGTTTGTAACAAACATTATTATTGCCAAAACCATAAGAGCAGCCACATTAAGTATCATCTGTCTGCCGTTGCCCGTCATAAAGTTCTGTAAAACTCTTGCGTCTTCGCTTAAACGGCGGATAATTTCGCCCGACGTGCGGCGGGAAAAGGACTTCATTGAAATAAGCTGAATTTTATCGAACAAGTCCTTGCGCAAATCTCTTATAAATCTTGTGGAAAGCCTGATGTTTATTTTCCATGCCGCAAAGTCAAAAAGGCAAGTTATTGCCGACAGAGCCACTATCATTACCGCAATCCGGGCAAACAGACTCAAATCCGCCCCCTCGCCTATTCCCACGTCGTCAACTACCTGCCGATACATCATAGGCATAATAATGTTTGCGCCGTAGGACATAATTGCAAGAGCGGTAACGGCAAAAAACGGCACTTTATAGCGCATCATTCTGTTAAGCAGTTTTTTTACCGTTCCCGAACGCTTTGCACAGAAGGGACATTCCGCCATTCCTTCTATTTTCGCTCCGCATTTGGGACAGTTAGGCTCTTGCGTATCGCTGGTTTCCGACAGCTCTCCCGTTTTGACGTAAAAATCCAGAATTTTTGCCAGCTCTGCAAAACGGATATAATGGGTCTGACTGAAACAGCAGAACAGCTCCCATTTGCTGTTATCCCTGCGGCGTCCTCTGAACATTGAGCTGCCCGACTGGCGGAATACCTCAAAGCTGTAAAAATCCTTTATCTCAAAGGTTTTTTCCCGACCCTTTTCACCGTAAACGTACATTTTATTGCGATCCGCCATAAAATGTCCCTTGGTAAGCTTGCCCTTTTCGGTGATATCAAAGGGCAGACTGAAAATTATTTCCTCGGAATTACCGCTGTAATCCTTTGGCAGTGATATTTTTAAATTCATAAATAATCAATCCTCGCTGTCAAGCTGCCGATTTTCTCCGACTTTGCCGCCGCACGGATTTTATAGCTTTGTTATGCGGCGCTTTCGGATAAACCGACAGTGTATCAAACAAACAATTCCAACTTCTTATTGCTCTTTCCGTCAAGCTTGTTTAAATCGGGAATCTGATACTTGTTGCCGTCCGAATCGGTAACCGTTAAAATTCCGCTGTTGTTTATGCGGAAATTTGTCCACCAGTCGTTTATGGCAATTTTCTTTCTTCCCGCAGTGGTATCTGCGTCAACAAACAGATAACCCATTCTGTTGTCACGGATAGAGTGAATTTTTGTAATAACGGGTATGTAGTAGCGGAAATTAAGGTAATCCTCGCAAAGCTGCCTTTGCTCCCCGCTCATCTCCTTTAGATCCCTTATAACGCCTATTTCGATCCATTCCTCCTCGTTGTTTCTGAAAGAAACGCTTATATAGGCGTCAAGGCAGTAAAAGGGCTGCAGGCGTGTAAGACTCACTTCCTCATAGCTTTTTCCCTCATACTCGGCAAAAAGATATCCGCTGTCTTTTCTTTCAAGCTTTAATTTGTTTACGTCTATTATTCTTAAGGTATCTATTGAAAAATCGTCAATTTTATAATTATTCATATAAAGTCCTTTCTCATTTGGGAAACCGTATGCCGAAAACTAGGGGCTATCTGAAAAGTCGCAATTTGCACAAATTTCTACTAAATGCGGACGCTTTCTGCGTCAAAGAATGCAGGTAGTAATCCCCTAAGGGGGATTACTACGGAATACTTTAGTATTCCTGTGCTTTTTTCCTTGAAATCGCCACGCATTTAGCGAAATTGCACAAAATTGCTTAGTTTTCAGATACGCCCTAGTCCATGGATATAGTTTTAAGAGCCTCCGCCTGTAATTTATACAGCTCAAAATACTTGCCCTTTTTATGGATAAGCTCGTCATGAGTGCCTGTTTCCTTAACTTCGCCGTTTTCTATAACGCACAGCATATCTGCGTCACGCAATGTTGAGAGCCTGTGAGCTATGGCTATTACCGTTCTTCCCTTTTTCAGATTGTCTATGGCATTTTGGATCTTCCGCTCGGTGCGCGTATCCATTGAAGCGGTCGCCTCGTCCAAAATAAGGATATTGGGCTTTTGTATCAATGCACGGGCTATTGAAAGACGCTGTCTTTCTCCTCCGGACAAGTCGGCTCCGCCGCTTCCGATCACCGTATCGTAGCCGTCCGGAAGCTTTAATATGAAATCATGAGCATTGGCGCTTTTTGCCGCTTCAATAACCTCGTCCAAGGTTGCTTCGGGTCTGGCATAGCGTATATTGTCGGCAACAGTTCCCATAAATATATAGGTTTCCTGAGAAACTATGCCTATGCTTCTTCTTAAATCCTCAAAGGCTATATCCCGGACGCTTATTCCGTCAATGGAAATAGTGCCGTTGGTGGTATCGTAGAGCCTTGATATAAGGTTAATAAGGGTGGACTTTCCTGCGCCTGTTTTTCCCACTATGCCGTAAAACTGCCCCGCCTTAATATTCATAGATAAATCCTTAAGTACGGCGACGCCCGCTTCATACTCAAAGCTTACGTTTTTAAGTACAATATCGCCCTTCAGACCTTCCGCTCCAACCTTGGCGGGATTTTCCGGGGGCTTTACGGTGGGCTTGCTGTCCATTATCTCAAAAACTCTCGACGCTGCGTCAAGACAGCGTGAAAGATCGTCCCCTGCCCAAATCATAAAGTACATAGGTTCAATCATCATGCTCAAATAACCAGTCATAAGCATAAGCTCGCCTAAGCCGATTTTTTCCGTTACAACAAGGTAATATCCGAAAACCGTCATAATTGCGCCGCCAACAATAAATATTGCGTCCTGACCAAATTCAAAGTTTGCGCCCCTGGCTCTGCAAGCTATATCGGCGTCATAAACCTTGCCCAAGCTTTTGCCGAAACGGTCCTTTTCCTGCTCCTCCCTTGCAAATGCCTTTACAACACGGTGTCCGTTTACCGAATCGTTAAGGTTGGAGCGCATTTTTCTCATAGAAAGGTTTATTCCCCTCCAAAGCCTGCGCTGCCCCTTTATAAACCACATTTCCGAAAAGGCGATGATGACGATCATTCCCAAAACGCAAGCCGCAAGCATAGGCGCCATAATAAACATAAGAATGCTCATAGATACTAACTTTACTATGTTTACCACTCCGCCGGGAACAATATTGCAGAAAAACTCGCTTACCTCCTCTGCGTCGCCGTCAACACGGGTCATAAGAGAGCCTGTCTGCTTTGAGGTAAAGAAGGGCAGCGACAAATGCTGCATGGCGTTGTAAACCTTTACTCTCAGACTGTGCATGACCTTTGTTACCGCCTTGGTAAATACCACTCCGTAGGCGCATTGCAGCAGCTCGGAAAGAACCTTAAAGCCCGCCACCATTATTATGGCAAAAAGAATTTGTCCGTAAAACTCTCCTGCGGAATCCAACACCTTATCATACAAAAAGGTAGTGCTGAAATAAGGCGAAACCACCGCCAAAGCCGCCGACAATACCATCATAAAAACAATCGCAGCGGATTGAAGCTTGTATTCGCCGAAAAGCCCGAACAGTCTTTTAATAATAGAGGACTTTTTCACGCAGTAGGGGCAGAATTTTCTGTTGGGGTCGGGGTATTTCTGCCCACACTTGGGACAGAAGGGGCTGTTTTCCGCCAAAGGAGTATCGTCAATCTCTTCGCCCTTGACCGTCATATTGTAGCGGCGGGAAAACTGCTCCGCCTTTTCGGAAAATCCCGCCGAAAAACGGCTGAGCCATACCTTTTCGCCCTCGGGTCGGTTTTCCTCCCTGTTTATTGATTCAAGAGCGGTATCATCGGTCTTGATTTGAACCTCCCGCTCCTTTGAAGCCCCGTCCTCCGCCTTCATTTTGCCCATCAGGCGGCAGGTGTGGCGGTAACGGTCCACATAAAGCTCCTTAAGCTGCTCCATACTGTATTCATTGTATTCCTTAAAGTCAAATACGGTATGAAATTTTTTCTTATCGCTTACAAGTCTGTCATAGCCGCTTACTATGTAAAGATTTTTGCTGTCGAAGGTCAAGTATGTATCGTAATACAAGCCCTCGCCGTTCATATCGCATTTAAGGCAGTACAAAAGGCTGTCGGGATCAACGCCCCTGTTCACCAAAGCCTCCAATGCTCCTTGTGTTAATGTGTCAAAATATTTCATTATAAATGTCATTCCTCCCACGAAAAGCGTAACACAAAATTACACGGTCTTTTGTTATTACGCTTTTTAAACACAAAAAAGCACAACCGTAAAACGTTACGGTTATGCCCGAAGATTTTTATTCCGCTTTAAGGCAAGCCCAATAAGCCCTTTAAATTAAAGGACGATAAAGCCTACCTTTTTACTTGCCTTTTGCAGAGTACGGCGGGAAGCGGCATAAGCCTTTTCAGCTCCCTCCCTCATACATTTTTCAAGGTACGATTTATCGGAAATGATCTGTCTGTACCTTTCCTGCATAGGCAGCAGCGAATCGGCAACCGCTTCTCCCACAGCTGCCTTAAAATCTCCGTAGCCTTTTCCTTCAAATTCTTTTTCAATTTCATCAAATGTCTTTTCGGTCACGGCACCGTAAACAGACATAAGATTTTCGATTCCTTCCTTGCCTTCCCCTCTTCTTACCTCGCATCCGCTGTCGGTGACAGCACGCTTAAATTTACGCATAATAGTGTCACGGTCATCTAATACGGTAACTGTGGCGTTGGGGTTTTCGTCCGACTTGGACATTTTTTTGCCCGGATCTGCCAGCGAAGCGATTTTCTGAGTAGACTTAACGATGTAAGGCTCGGGAACGGTAAAGGTTTCGCCGTAAAGGTTGTTAAAACGCTCGGCAATGTTTCTGGTAAGCTCTAAATGCTGCTTCTGATCAAGTCCAACAGGCACAACGTCCGCCTGATACAGAAGAATATCCGCCGCCATCAGAACGGGATAGGTAAACAATCCCCCGTTGATGTTGTCGGCGTGCCTTTGCGACTTATCCTTAAACTGAGTCATACGGCTTAACTCGCCGAACTGAGTGTAGCAGGACAAGATCCAGCTTAACTGAGCGTGAGCGGGATTGTGTCCCTGAACAAACACAATGGATTTTTCGGGATCGATTCCCATAGCAATCAAAAGCGCATAGCTCTCCGAAATCTGACGGCGAAGCTTGGCGGGATCTTGTCTGACGGTTATCGAATGAAGATCCACAATGCTGTAAGCGCAGTCATATTCGTCCTGCATTTTTACCCAGTTTATCATCGGTCCGAAATAATTTCCCAAATGGGGAGTATTTGTGGGCTGAATACCGCTGAATATGCGTTTTTTCCTGATTTCTTCCATAGTGTTTTGTCCTTTTTTAACTTATACCTTTCCTAAAACTTTTATGGTAAGAGCAACGGTAACGGCATTGCTCTGTTACGCATTTTGTCTTACGCCTTTTTAAGCCGACATATTGCCGTTAAAAAGACGGTAACCCTTTAATACATTGTTTTTGCGACTCTTGCAAGTATTTCCACGCCTTTTTCTATCTGCTCGTCGGTAGGTGTGGAATAATTCAATCTGAAACCTAAGGTGTGCTGTCTTTCATCCGCCAAAAACGCCGTTCCGGGAACAACCGCCACCTTTTCCGCCAATGCAGCCTTCACAAACGCCTCCATATCGCCGCAGGGGAGCGTTCCCCAAAGGAATAAGCCGCCATCAGGCTCGGTAAAGCTTATTGACTTGGGCATGGCAAACTTTAAGCTGTTAAGCATAAGATAGCATTTATCCTTGTAAATCCGGCGCAGTTTATCCAAATGCTCCTCAAAATTCACTTCCGTAACAAATCTGTAAGCCACCATCTGCGCCCATATGTTGGGGTGAACGGTGGAGGTTTGCAGAGCCACGGTCGCCTTGCTTATTATCATTTTCGAAGCGATCATAAAGCCTACTCTTAAACCCGGAGACAGCACCTTTGAAAAGCTGCCCGCATATATTACGTGACCCTTTGTGTCAAGAGATTTTATGCTCGGCACGTCAATTCCCGCAAATCTTAAATCGCCGTAGGGGTTGTCCTCCACAATCAATACGTTATATTTATAGGCAAGCTCCAAAATCTGTTTTCTGCGCTCCAAAGACATTGTAACACCCATGGGATTCTGAAAATTCGGTATCGTGTAAATAAAGGCGGTGCGGGGGTTTGCCTTTAAAGCCGCCTCTAACTTTTCGGGGATCATTCCGTCGCCGTCCATTTCGACTCCCACAAGCCTTGCATTATAGGAGCGGAAGGCGTTAAGACTGCCGATAAAGGAGGGATTTTCGCAGATTATCGCTTCTCCCTCGTTGCAGAATATCTTTGCGCAGGTTTCCACTGCCTGCTGTGCGCCGCTTGTTATTACCAACTCCTGTTCATTTGCGTCAAAATTGCCCTTTTCCGCCATATCCTTTTTCAGCCATTCACGAAGCTTTGGATATCCTTCGGTTATGGAATACTGCAATGCGGCTATCGGCTCTTGCGTAAGAATCTCATTGCTTATTCTTCGTATATCGTCAACAGGAAAGGCTTCGGGAGCGGGATTTCCCGCCGCAAAGCTTATCATGGAGGGGTCTGCGGTGGACTTAAGTATCTCTCTTATCGCCGACGGTGCAACCCCCGATATTCTGTATGAAAAAGCGTTCATTTTCTTCCCGTCCTTTCGGTTGTTTCCCTGTAAAGCAAATATCCAAAAGCTTTAAGGCAACACCGTACAATGACCGTCCCACGTCTTTCCGTGGGGTATTTCCTTAAGTCTCTATACAGCTTCACGATATTATAGCACATAAAAAAAATAATTTCAAGGTTTTTTAAAGATTTTTCTTAGGTAAAAGTCCATAGGTCAAAACAGTCAATGCCGCCGCAAAAGCTGCAACGGTCATAAAGCCGATATTTCCGCAGAGAAAAAATGTTCCTATATTATATATGCAAAAGGAAACGGTATAGGCAAAGACGGTTTGATAAGATAAGGCGAAGACGGTCCACAGGGAGCTGTTCATTTCCTTTCTTATTGCGCTTATTGCGGCTATGCAGGGAGCGCAGAGCAGATTAAACATTAAAAATGAAAATGCCGCCAGGGAGCTTTCAAAAACTGCGGTTATTTCATCGGGCGCTAACACGCCAAACACTCCCACCAGCTCCTCCTTGGCAAGCAAGCCCATAATGCTTGCCACGGCAGGCTGCCATTTCCCGAAGCCCAACGGTTCAAACACCACTGCAAGAGCCTCGCCTATATTTTTTAAAATACTGTTTTCTATACTGCCGACATAAACTATTCTGCCGCCGATAATGCCGAAGGAGGATAAAAGGCTTATGGCTGCCGAGGCTAACAATATGGTCGTTCCAGCTCTTTTTAAAAAAGAACCGCACCTCTCCCTCAAGGTTTTAAGTACGTTTTTTAAAGAGGGCTTATGATAGCTCGGCATATCCATAACAAAAGCCTCGTCGGCAGAAGAAAAAAGCTTCGTCTTTTTTAAAAGCAGTCCCGAAAGCAGCACCGAAAATGCCCCCAAAAAATAGCATAAAGGAGCAACCCACCATTTTCCGTCAAAAAACACAGTGGAGATCATGGCAATAATCGGCAGCTTTGCGCCGCAGGGCATAAAGGTGGAGGTGATAATGGTTATCCTTCGCTGAGAGGGGTTTTCCACCGTCCTTGACGACATTATGGCAGGCACTCCGCAGCCCGTGGCTATAAGCATGGGAATAAAGGATTTTCCCGACAGACCGAATTTTCGGAAAAACCTGTCGGTAATAAACGCCGCCCTTGACATATAGCCTATGTCCTCCAACAATGCAAGCATTAAAAACAGTAAGGCAAGCTGAGGCAAAAAGCCCAAAACCGTACCCACACCGCCTATGATTCCCTCTGTAATCAAGGCTGTAAGCCAATCGGCACAGCTTATTCCCTTTAAAAGCCCTGATATAGTTTCCGCAAAGCTTTCTGTGATAAGGCTGTTGGTGATATTGCTTAAAAATGCGCCGAAAGGACCTGCGGAAAAATAATAAACCGCCGTCATAATAATTGCAAAGCAGGGAAAAGCGGTGTATTTCCCCGTTAAAATCCTGTCCGCTTTTTCGGTAAGGCTTTCCTTTTCAGCGGGAGCATTCACGCACTGCTCAACCGCACTTTCCGCAAAATCATAGCGGCTTCCGATAATAAGGCTGTCCGAACTGTCTTTTTTTGCGGTTTCAACGGCTTTTACCGTTCTCTCCAATTCACCGCATACTTCCTTTGACAGCTTTAAGCGTTTTTTGACGGCGCTGTCTCTCTCAAAAAGCTTAACCGCATAAAAGTAGGCAAGCCGCTTTTCGTCGGCGGATTTCAAGGAAGAAAGTATAAGCTCCTTTATTGTGTTAACAGCCTGATTAACCTCCCTTGAAAATACCGCAGGCTTTGAAGAAGCGGGCTTTCCTGCGGAATTAAGGGCAAGCTCTGCCGCTTCAAAAACTCCTTTTCCCTTTGAAGCCGCCGCCGTGCATACCTCAACGTCAAGCAATTTTTTCAGCTTATTTGTATCAATCATAATTCCCTGCTTTTCCGCCAGATCTATCATATTTAACATCAGCACCAGGGGAATGCCCATATCTCTTAGCTGTAAAACAAGATAAATGCTCCTTTGCAGGCTTGCCGCATCTGCAACAACAAGGACGGTATCGGGCTTCCGTTCAAGTATGTAATTGCGGGTGACAATTTCCTCCGAGGTGTAGGGGCTTAAAGAGTAAACTCCCGGCAAATCCGTTATTATGACATTTTTGTTTCCCTTTAAAAAAGCCTCCTTCTCTTCCACGGTAACGCCCGCTCTGTTTCCCACATACTGAGCCGAACCGGTCAGCAGGTTGAAAACGGTGGTTTTTCCGCAGTTGGGATTTCCCACTAAAGCTATTTTTATCGGCTTTTGTTTCATTTTCGGGTTGTCCTTTCTTTTTGTTGTAATATTCTATTGTCAAAAGATAAAAAATATTACCCTCAAAAACAAATTTGACATTTCATTCTTAAAGTGATAAAATAATGAAATACGGATTTTACCGTAAAATATTAAAAATGGAGGAATTGATGATGCGTATCACATTAAAAGATAATGTTGTAAAGGAGTATCAAAACGGTATCACCGCTTATGACATTGCCAAAGACATCAGCGCAGGTCTTGCAAGGGCAGCCTGTGCCGCAAAAATTGACGGAAAAGTGTGCGACCTGCGAACTTGCATCGATAAGGACTCCTCGCTTGAAATACTTACTTTTGATGACGAGGACGGCAGAAGGGCTTTCCGCCACACTGCTTCCCATATACTTGCACAAGCGGTAAAAAGACTGTTTCCCGACGTAAAGCTGGCCATCGGTCCCGCTATTGATAACGGCTTTTATTACGATTTCGACAAGGAAACGCCTTTTTCCGCCGAGGATCTGGAAAAAATTGAAGCTGAAATGAAGAAAATCGTAAAAGAGGGCGCAGAGCCTGTTCAGTTTTTCCTTTCTCCCGAAGAAGCGCTTAAAAAGCTTGAGGACGAAAAAGAACCCTATAAGGTTGAGCTTTGCAGAGAGCACGCCGACAAGGGAGAAAACATCAGCTTTTATACACAGGGAGACTTTACCGATTTATGCGCAGGACCTCATCTTATGAATGTTTCCGCCGTTAAAGCATTTAAGCTCACCTCTGTTACGGGAGCTTACTGGAGAGGAAATGAAAAGAACAAGATGCTTTCCCGTATTTACGGCACTGCTTTTCCTAAGGCTTCGGAGCTTCAGGAGTATTTGGATATGCTTGAGGAAGCCAAAAAAAGAGATCATAGAAAAATCGGCAAGGAAATGGGACTTTTTACGCTTATGGAGGAGGGCCCGGGATTTCCTTTCTTCCTGCCGAAGGGTATGGTGCTGAAGAACACGCTGCTTAAATATTGGCACGAAATACATGAGAGAGAGGGCTATCTTGAGATCAGCACGCCTATTATGCTGAACCGCAGGCTTTGGGAAACCTCGGGACATTGGGATCATTATAAAAACAATATGTACACTACCACCATAGATGAAACCGAATTTGCCATAAAGCCCATGAACTGTCCCGGCGGTATGCTTGTATATAAAATGGAACCGCGCTCATACAAGGATCTGCCCTTAAGGTTGGGAGAATTGGGCTTGGTACACCGCCATGAAAAATCCGGACAGCTTCACGGTTTAATGCGTGTGCGCTGCTTCACGCAGGACGATGCTCATATATTTATGACGCCTGAGCAAATTACCGATGAAATCAAAGGTGTTGTCAGACTTATCAATGAAGTGTATACTCTTTTCGGATTTAAGTACCATGTGGAGCTGTCAACAATGCCCGAGGATCATTTAGGATCTCTTGAAGATTGGGAAATGGCTACCAACGGCTTAAAAACCGCCCTTAATGAAATGAATATGCCTTATGTAATAAACGAGGGCGACGGAGCGTTTTACGGTCCTAAAATAGACTTTCATCTTGAGGATTCTATCGGACGGACATGGCAGTGCGGCACTATTCAGCTCGACTTCCAGCTTCCCATGCGCTTTGGAGCGGAATATACGGGAGCTGACGGACAAAAGCATCAGCCCATTATGATTCACCGTGTTGCCTTTGGCTCAATCGAAAGATTTATAGGTATTCTTACAGAGCATTTTGCCGGAAAGTTCCCCCTTTGGTTAGCTCCCGTTCAAGTCAAAATTATGCCTATTGCCGACCGTCATAACGATTTCTGCAATGAAATCGCCAAAGAGCTTGGTAAAATCGGTATCCGCTGCGAAATGGATACAAGAAACGAAAAGATAGGCTATAAGATTCGTGAAGCGCAGGTAAACAGAATTAACTATATGCTTGTTATCGGCGATAACGAGGTAGAGGAAAAGAACGCTTCCGTAAGATGCCGCAAGCGTGGCGATATTGGTAAAATGTCTGTTACGGAATTGTGCGAAATGCTGAAAAAAGAGGTTGACGAAAAAACTATTCTTTAACGCAGTTGACATATGGAAAAAATTGTGATAAAATATTTCCATAGAGTAGGAATGGCACAAAAATAAAATAAGAAAGGAAGTGTCGATATGGATTATGTTTCATATATTGCAGCATTATCTGTCAATATGGCTCAGCAAAATGTTCAGTCCGCCGCTTCTTTGAAAATGTTTAAGAATATGATGGACAGCCAGGAAGCAGCAGGAGCACAGATGGTAGAAGCTATTGAACAAATTCCGCCGCCCACCGAAGGCGTAGGCTCGTTGCTTGATGTAAGAGCATAAACCAAGTTTGATTTTAAAGGCTTTAAACGAGTTATAACAGTTTTTGGACTGCGCAAATTTAAAAAATTGAACACAGTTACGCACTTCTGCCCATTTTAAGCAGAGGTGCGTAACTGTGTTCGGATAAAAAAGTCTTTTACTCACAAATCCCAAGTCCCGCCGTATCTGATACTAATTCTCGTCTAAAAATAGACAAAGATTTGCGAAAATCAGACTGCAAGAATTGTTTTTTAGTCGATAATTAGTATGATATAGATCTCAAATAAAAAACAGTAAAATCAAAGCATTGCGCCCATAGAATCAAAAACGGAGATAAACATATGAAACTTTTACCTATATGCAGCTCAAGCAAAGGCAATTCCACCTACATAGGCACAAAGGAAAAGGGAGTAGCCATAGATGTTGGGTGCAGCTTTAAAGCCTTTTGCACAGGGCTGTCCCTAATAGACGCAGATATAAATTCGGTAAAGGCAATTCTTATTACCCATGAGCATATAGATCATGTAAAGGGACTTTTGACCCTTACCAAGAAAACCAAAATACCCATATATGCCGCAGAGCTTACCCTAAGCTGTTTAATAAAAAATCAGCTTGTAACCTCCACCGCCAACCTTCATACCCTTGACGAATTAAAGAGCATTGACTTTGACGCAGAGATAAAAAGCTTTCCCACACCTCACGACGCAGTATCAAGCGTAGGCTATGCCTTTGACTTCGGGAAAACGAAATTGGGTTTTTGCACTGATTTGGGTCATGTTACCGAGGAGGTGGAAAAAAATCTTACAGGCTGCCGAACCGTGTTTGTGGAATCCAACTATCAGCCCGAAATGCTCCGCAGCAACACAAAATACCCCTATTATCTGAAACAGCGAATATCGGGAAATAACGGGCATTTATCCAATGGCGACAGTGCAAAATTTTGCGGCAGGCTTGTGAAAAACGGCACAATCAGCATTACCTTAGGGCATTTAAGCCAAGAGAACAATACCCCCGAAACCGCTTTTAATGCCATAAAAAGGCATTTATCGGCTCTGGGGGCTGAATATGAGAAGGATTATACGCTTAATGTTGCGCCTGTAAGCAATACCGACGGAGATTACATAAGCTTTTGACGGAAACTCTCAGCGATTATTTGCCCAGCCACGCTTTCCATACGTCGGGACGGTTTCCGACGGTAACATTTTTTCCGTCACGGACAATAGGCGTCCTGAAAAGAGAAGGAGTTTCCAGGATTTTTTCCGTCTGCGCATCGGGCAAAAGGTATTTTACATTAACATACTCGTCCTTTTCGGTATCTATTACCTTGTCTATACCGCCTAAGGCATTGCACACCGAATTAAACTCACCCCTGCTCATACTTTTTTGAGTAAGGTCGATAAACTGAAATTTTATGCCCCGCTCCTTAAAGAAGCGTTGGGCTTTTTTTGTATCGTTGCACTTTTTTGTGCCGAAAATCTGTAAATTCATATTTTTATAAATATTCCTTTATTTTTTCTATAAACCTGTTTCCGAAGGCGTCAAACTTCTGTTCTCCGACTCCGCTTATCCTCATAAATTCCGTTTTGTTTAAGGGCATTTTTGCGGCAATGGCTCTCAGTGTTGTATCGGTAAAGCATAAGGGAAAATTCTGCTCATTCCTTATAGCATTCATCAGCAGCTTTAACTCATCATACAGCTTTTTATCATAATCTTCATTGCTGTCAATATATCCGCCGCCGATGCCGCCGTCGGAAACAGATTCGCTCTTGCTGTTCCCTTGACCGCTTTCATTATATTCCTTAATTTTCTCTATA
>CANEHP010000032.1 GCA_947427325.1 uncultured Clostridia bacterium
AAGACAAGGCGGAGGACGCAGCAAGGCTGACCGATGAGGTCGCTTGATTGGCGGCATCCGTGCCGCCTTTTGGCGACCTCCCGCCAACATCCTGTTGACGCCTTGCAAGGACGACAACGCAGTATTGCGAAAATCAGACCGCAAAGATTGTTTATTTTTAGACGAGAATTAGTATAAGGAGATCTTGTACGGTGCCGCTTTAAAAATGGGAGAAATTTATGAATACAGAGCTTTTAATATCCGGCGCTGACGGTAAAAGCGCATTTATGCCCCTTGTGGAAAAAATAGAGTGGGTGACGGAAGTAAGCGGCTCTCCGGGAAAGCTTATATGCAGCGTTTTATGGGATAAGAGCCTTGAAATATCCGAGGGCGTTCCCGTCAGAGTTAAGGTTGACGGGAAAAATGTTTTTTTCGGCTATGTTTTCAGCGCCGAAAAAAGCGTTAACGGAACGGTTCGCCTTGTTTGCTATGATCAGATAAGGTATCTTTTAAATAAGGATACATATATTTACGAAAGCAAAACGGCTTCTCAGCTTGTACGCCTTATTGCGGAGGACTTTTCTTTAAAAACCGGAACTGTGGAGGACAGCGGATATGTTATTCCTTACAGAATTGAAGAAAATTCAACTCTGCTGGATATGATAGAAAACGCTCTTTCTCTTACCTATCGGAACAGCGGTAAAAGATTTGTTCTCTTTGACGATTTCGGCGCGGTTTCCCTTAAAAGCGTCAGCTCTATGTACGGAGATAACAAGTGTCTGCTTTTAGACGGACAATCGGCGGAAGAGCTTATTTATTCCTCCTCTGTGGACCGGGGGGCTTACAATACCGTAAAGCTTTTTTACAACGACAGGAAAAGCGGTAAAAGAGATATTTATACCGCACAGAGCAGGGAAAATGTTCAAAAATGGGGTGTTTTGCAGTATACGGAAAGCTTAAAGGCCGGGGAAAACGGACAGGTCAAGGCAGAGGAAATGCTAAAGCTGTATAACAGGAAAAAATTTAAGGTGACGGTTAAGAACGCTTTTGGTGATTTATGCTTCAGGGCGGGCTGTATCGGTGCAATTTCTCTTGACAGCCGGGGTGTAAATAAAACCGCTTTTATGCTTGCCGAAAGGGTGGTTCATAGGTTTTCGGGCGACAGACATTTTATGGATTTGACTTTAACGGAGCTGTAGGCAGGCTTGCTTGGCGCAGGGGTTAATTGAGGGAGCAATATGTAAGGGGGGATTGTAATTGAGCGACGCAGCGGAGCTTGTAAGACTTATAAAAAGGGCTGCCGTTGAGGCGGTGGAGGCGGAAAAGCCTGCGGCGGTTTGTTTCGGCAGAGTGGTAAGCACTGCGCCTTTGAAAATATCGGTGGAGCAAAGGCTTACACTGGGAGAAAACCAGCTGATTTTAACCGAGGCGGTGAAAAATCATTATGCAGACGTTTATTTCAGCGGCTTTACAAATACGGACGCCTTTATGAACGCCGCTCACAGTCATATTATAAGTAAGGCTGAGGGCGGCGGGGAAGGCGGAAGCCAATCCGATGCGGCTTTGGGAAATCGTGAGGATATCTCGGAAAACCGTGAGGATATCTTGGGAAATCGTGAGGGCGGTTCGGAGAATGAACATGAGGAGCTTACCTGTGACGGCGGTAATCTTGATACAAGGCACAGACACGGTTTTTCGGGCAGAAAAAGGATTATGATATATAACGGATTAAGGGAAGGGGAAAAGGTGATTTTACTGAGAGCTGAGGGCGGGCAAAGATTTATTGTTATTGACAGGCTTTGCGACGTTGCAACGGAGGGGGAATGGGTTGAATGATACCTTTTTTAAACGGCGAAAACGGTGAATTTGGAGCATTGAATATTGAAGAAGCTCCTTCTTTAACCTATAAAATGGATAATGAACAGAAAACAATAGCGGGCAGAGCGGAAGGGCTTGAATCGGTTAAGCAGGCGGTGTACAAGATTTTACAGACCGAACGGTATGAATATCCCGTTTATTCGGGCGATTACGGCATTGAGCTTAAGGACCTGTACGGGCAGCCCGTATCCTATGTTTGTCCCGAGCTGGAGCGCAGAATTACCGAGGCGCTTTTATGCGACGGCAGAATAGAGGGCGTGGAAAATTTCCTTTTTGACACTTCAAAAAAGGGCGTTGTGGGAGTCAGCTTTACTGTTGTTACCGTTTTCGGTGAAATACAATCTGAAAAGGAGGTAATTGTTTAATGTATGAAGAAATAAGCGCAGAAGGCATATTAAACCGTATGCTTTCAAGAGTTTCGGACAAGCTTGACAAAAGGGAAGGCTCGGTAATTGCCGATTCCCTTTCTCCTGCCGCTTTGGAGCTTACGGCGCTGTATATTGAGCTGGAGAGAGTGATCAGGGAGAGCTTTGGAGATACTGCGTCAAGAGAGTTTCTCATACTTCGCTGCAAGGAAAGGGGGATTTCTCCCTATCCTGCGGAAAAAGCCGCCGCAAGGGGTGTGTTTACTCCCAAAACCGTTGATGTTACAGGCAAAAGGTTCAGTATCGGGGAAGTAAATTTTATTGCGGTTAAAAAAATTGACGACGGCGCATACCTTTTGGAATGCGAAGCCGCCGGGAAAATCGGCAACCGTTTTTTTGGGGCTATGATTCCCATTGATTACGTAGAGGGACTTGAAAGGGCGGAGCTTACCGAGATACTTATCCCCGGCGAAGATGAAGAGGATACCGAGGATTTGAGAAAAAGATATTTTGCTTCCTTTGAGGAAAAGGCCTTCGGCGGAAATGTAAGCGACTATTTAGGCAAAATCGGCGGGATTGCGGGAGTTGGAGGCGTAAAGGTTACAAGCTGTTGGAACAAAGATATTAAGCCTGCGGAAATGATTCCAAATTCCGATACGGATACCTGGGTTAAATCCGTTTTAAGCTCCGATCTTTCCGATAAGGTTAAGGGCTGGCTTTCGTCGGTGTACAATGCCGCAAAAAACGAAAAGCTCACCGTGGGCGGTTCGGTGCTTGTTACGGTTTTGAACTCGAATTACGATCCCCCTTCCGAGGAGCTTTTGAAAAAAATAAAGGAGGAGGTCGATCCCGCCGCCTACAGCGGAGAAGGCTTGGGCTTTGCGCCTATCGGGCATATGGTTAAGGTTCGGGGGGCTGAGGGTGTAAGCATAAATTTCAAAACAAATATAACCTTTGAAGAAGGTTACAGCTGGGAAAATTTAAGGCAGCAGATAGAAAAAACCGCCGAAGGCTATCTTTTGGAGCTTAGAAAAAGCTGGGCGGATTTAACAGAGCTTACCGTAAGAGTCAGTCAGATTGAAACCCGCATTTTGTCCGTTAAGGGTGTGGCGGACATTTCGTCCACTGTGGTTAACGGAATCGCCGATAATCTTGTTTTAGGAGAGTATCAGGTGCCTGTTTTCAACAGTATAAGCGTTCTTTAAAGGGGTGGGCAGATGAAAAGCAATGTAGATTTAACAGCATATTTACCGCCGTTTTTAACAAGGTATGGCGAGATGAAGGAAATTATAAAGGCGGAAGAGCCGGAGTTTTCCTTACTTTGGGATAATGCCGAAAAAGCTCTCGGCAATGGGTTTATTTCTACTGCCAATGAAAAGGGAATAGCGAATTATGAGCGGCTTTTAAGCTTATTGCCCGAAAAATCCGATTCCTTGGAGCAGCGGCGGGCAAGGGTCATGAGCAAGTGGCTGGCAAAGCTGCCCTATACCCGCAAAGCGCTGATTGAAAGGCTCGGCACACTTTGCGGAGGGGATTTTTCCCTGGACTGCCGCTTTGAAGAATACACTTTAAAGGTATTGGTTCATTTCAGGCAGTACAATGATTTTTTAGAGGTTAAAAAGCTGCTGCGGGAAATGCTTCCTGCCAATATTTATTATGTTGTATCCAACAGCGTGGGCATAGATATGGAAGGCTGCGCAAGGGTTTATTCCTCGGTGGCTTTAAGCGGTAAGCATAAAAGGATTACGGTTAATGTGAAAAGATAATATAATTATAGGAAAGGCGGTTTTTATGGCTTGGAACGAAGCGGTTATTACGGATTTGGGATTATCCGTTTTAGCTAAAGGTATTTTAGAGGGAAGCGTTTTAATAACCTCGGCGGTGGGCGGCGAAAGCTGTTCTGCCGCTGATTTATTATCGGGGATGAGCGAAATTGCCCCTCCCGTTCATACTTTAAATCTGGCAAAGGCGGAAATTGAACAGGGCAAAGCTGTTGTAAATGTCCGAGTGCAGAATAAGGGAGTAAGGGAAAGCTTTGTAATAAGGCAAATAGGGCTGTTTTCCAAAATACGGGACAGTGCGGATTCTCCCGTTCTTACGGCGGTGATTCAGGACAAAAACGGAGAGGTTGTACCTACCGAAAAGGAAAATCCCGAATTTTTATTGGAGTTTGACCTTGTTATTCCCATTGAAAACAAAGAAAATACGGAAATTTCCGTCACTCCCAATACCTTTGCCACTCTTGGGGATCTGGAGGAGAGAGAAAGGGTTTTAAGCGGAGAGACAGAAAGGGTTGCCCACGAATTAAGGTTAGAAAAAGAGCAAAGCTCATCGCATATCTCAAACCTAAGCAATCCTCACTCTGTAACAAAGGAGCAGGTAGGACTTGCCAATGTGCCCAATGTGGCAACCAACGACCAAACTCCCGTCTATGCGAGGGCAAACACTTTAGCCGAGCTTGCAAGCGGCGAAAAGCTTTCTACGGCGTTCGGCAAGCTTTCAAAGGGAATTTTCGATTTGATTGCGCATTTGGCGGACGGCGTCAAGCATATTTCCGCCGCTGAAAGAACAAGCTGGAACGGAAAGACAAAAACCTCCTTTTCCCGCACTCTTAACAGCGGCACTAAGATAGGCACTATCAATATTGACGGAACGGCTACGGATATTTTTTGCGAAAAAAACACAAATACAACTTACAATGATATGACAGCGGCAACCGCTTCGGCGGCGGGCAAGGCGGGGCTTGTTCCCGCACCCGCCGCAGGGGCGCAGGCAAAGTATTTAAGAGGCGACGGCACATGGCAGACGCCGCCCGATACAAATACTACCTATGGGGCGGCGACTGCAACAACGGCGGGCTTAATGAGCGCCAATGACAAGTCCAAGCTTGACGGCATAGCCGCAGGGGCAAATAAATTTACCTATACTCTTCCCGCCGCTTCAAGCACGGCAAGAGGCGGTGTGAAAATCGGATATGCCGCTAACGGCAGAAATTATCCCGTACAGCTTTCCAATGAACAGATGTACGTAAACGTGCCTTGGACGAATAACAACACCACCTATGGGGCGGCGACTGCAACAACGGCGGGCTTAATGAGCGCCAATGACAAATCCAAGCTCGACGGCATAGCCGCAGGGGCAAATAAATTTACCTATACTCTTCCCGCCGCTTCAAGCACGGCAAGAGGCGGTGTGAAAATCGGCTATGCCGCTAACGGCAGGAATTATCCCGTACAGCTTTCCAATGAAAAGATGTACGTAAACGTGCCTTGGACGGATAACAACACCACCTACTCCAATATGACGGCTGCGACGGCTTCGGCGGCGGGCAGGGCGGGGCTTGTTCCTGCACCTGCCGCAGGGGCGCAGGCAAAGTATTTAAGAGGCGACGGCACATGGCAGACGCCGCCCGATACAAATACTACCTATGGGGCGGCGACCGCAACAACGGCGGGTTTAATGAGCGCCAATGACAAGTCCAAGCTTGACGGCATTGCCGCAAGGGCTAATAAATATGTTCTGCCTGCCGCCGCAAGCGGTACAATGGGCGGCGTTAAAATCGGCTATGCCCAAAACGGCAGTAACTATGCCGTGCAGCTTTCCGAAGGGCGTATGTATGTTAACGTGCCTATATATTATCCCGTGGTTACAATATCGGTCCTCACTTCGGGAAACGTAAGCGCAATGAGTGCGGCAGCTTCCGCTTACTCCGCCGATATTGCCGCCACACCCACTGCAAAAAAGGTTTCGGCTGTAATACCGTATCCTTCCAATTATACCTTTGCTGTTATAGAAGTCTGGTATAAAACCAAAAACTCAACGGCTTCCGTCATTACAAACATAGCCGGTCAGTATGATTGTATATCCATATCCAAATCAAGCTCGGCGCAAACATCATCGTTAGAGTTAATTGTAGATACCATCGCCTGCAGTATGGAGGCAAGCGGAAAAATCACTTTAAGCTGCACAACAGCCAACGTTATTAAAAGTAAAGTAACCTGGTATAAGTAGCGGCTTAATACAGGCTCAAAAAGAAAGGAGGGCGAGTAAATGGATACACCGATTTCAAGAGCGGAACACGAGGAATTTCGCAAGCGTATCGAGGAGGGCGACAACAGGCAGAACAGGCGAATTGACGAGCTTGAAGAAAATGTCAGGCAGATAAGCTCAATGGTTTCCTCTATCGAGAAGCTGGCGGTAAATATGGAAAATATGGCTAAGGAACAGGAAAGGCAGGGCAAGCGGCTTGAAACGCTTGAAAAGCGTGACGGCGACAAGTGGCGAAAAGCCGTTGAAGCCGTAATTACCGCCGTTATAAGCGGTGCGGCGGGTTTTATGCTGGCTCACTTGGGATTATAACCGGTAAGAGAGATCTGCGACAGGTTCCGTGCCTTATTCTGGATAATGTTATTATGACGCCGGCAGGCACTGCCGCATATATTGTACAGAGGGCTTGGCGGAGAGGGCTGACAGTTAAAATGACGATATGAAAGGAGATAAGTATATGAAAATCGATTGGAAGCGCAAGCTGACAAGCAGAAAGCTTTGGGTGGCGATAGCGGGACTTGTGACAGGTCTTGTGATTGCCTTAGGTGAAAGCGAGGAGGCTGCGCAGAATGTGGGCGGCTGTATTATGTCAGCGGCAAGCGTTGTTGCATATATTGTAGGTGAGGGATTGGCAGACAGTGCCAATACAAATACCTCTAAAGAAAATCAAGAATAATTTTAAATTTACAGAATAAAGTATAGGGACAACATTTAAGGCAGTATTGTACCAATTATTGCCATTTTACTCGTCAGCCGTATTTTTATCCAAATGCAAAATTTAGAGCGTGTTCACATAAAGCTCAGCACGCATCTTTTCGGCAAAGGAGTAAACCGTTAATTGTGCAGTGCTGACTTAGGAAAGGGCATAACTATGGAAAAAATAAGTAAAAAGGGTATAGATATAAGCTATGTGCAAAAGGGCTTCGATATAAACAAGGCAAAGGAAAACGGAGTGGAATTTGTGATTATTCGCGCGGGAATTTCCAACCGTATCGACACCGAGCTTGCAAGACATATTGACAATGTTACAAGGGCAGGGCTGCCCTACGGCTTTTATTGGTACAGCAGGGCTTTCAGCGCTTATGAGGCAAGGGAGGAGGCTAAGACCTGCATAGAAGCAATAAAAAAATATTCTCCCGTTTATCCCGTATTCTACGATATGGAGGAAAAGGATCAGATTGAAGATCTTACAAGCGGCAAGCGTACCGAGATAATATGCACCTTCTGCGAGGAGCTTAAGGCGGCGGGTTATATTGCGGGGGTGTATCTTAATCCTTCATGGCTCGAAAACTATGTGGAAAAGGATAAGCTTTTAGGCAAATATGATTTATGGCTGGCACACTGGACAGAGAATCCAAACAGACCCACAAAATATGATTACGGTCAGATTATGTGGCAGTGGGGCGCAGACAAAATCGGCGGCGAAACGGTAGACGGCGATATCTGCTATAAGGATTTCGGCGCAGGCGGGATTCCCGTTAAACCCGAGCCTGAACCGAAACCCGACGAAGAAAAAATGCTGCCTATCGGGGCTGTGGTGAATTTTTCGGGCGGCGAGCAGTACGGCGCAAGCGATTCCGACATCGGATATCCCGCAAGGGCAGGGGTCGTAAAGATTTCCATTCGTGCCAACGGCACTCTTCATCCCTATCATGTAATAAGCGAGGACGGTTCGGGAGTGTACGGCTGGGTTAACAGCAATACCCTTTCTCTCCGTGATGGCGGAAATACCGAAGAAAAATATAAGGCGGGGGCAAAAATTGTTTTAAAGAATGCCGACTTATACGGCGCAGCGGGAGAAAAAACGGCGGCAAGAAAAATCAGCGGCGCTTTTTATCTCTATGACGGTAAAGACGTAAACGGATATTACCGAATTTGCCCCGATGAAAAGAATGTCAATGCCGTGCCTGTTTCAAAAAATGTTACAGGGTGGGTCAAGAAGGATAGTATCGGTTTCTGATGCTTTGGTTCGGCTGCCCTGTCGGGCGGCGGTTATCAATGTGATTTTTGAGGATTTTATGACAAAAAAACGCTTTGGGGGTTTGCTCCAAAGCGTTTTTTGTTTTTTATTACACATTAAAATCAATCGTTAATATTAAACACGGTAAGTCCCTCGCAGGCTTTTAAAGCGTCCTCGCTGCCTGTAACGCAGATTGCGCCTTCCTCAGCCAATTTGTCAAATATCCTGCACAAATCAAGCAGCTGCTCACGGGTAGTATGGAGCATTTCCCTTCTTCTTTGTATTCTGTCCTCCTCTGTAACTCCCATAAACAGCAGGGAATCCGCATAATCTCCCTGTTCGCCGGGCGTTCTCAATGGCTCTGTATCCGCAATGGATGAGATAATAAACTTCTCCGGGGATTCGTCGCCGTCACAAAATTCCTTAATGAACTTTGACATTCCGTCATATACCGTCAGGGATCTTGCAGGGGAGGGATCTCTATAGGAATAGCAGAAAAGATCTCCGCCTAACCTGTTGCGGAAGCCCGAACCGTATGCGCCGCCCTGTACTCTTACCGTATTCCAGAGATAGCCGTAGGAGAGAATGTTGGAAGAAACATTCAGCGCTCCGCTGTTTTCTCCGCCGCACCGGTTAAGATTATAGCACTTGACCGCATAGGATATCTGTGAGGGAATAACTATGCCCATTTTCTCAGGCAGCTCGCTTTTGTATTCCGCACTTTCGGGAAGCCTTTCGCCCTGGGCAAAAGCGTCGATAAGATCGTTTACATCCGCTTCTTCGTCTGCGGTAACGCTTACAATAAGTCCGTTTCTGATAATTGCGGTCTTATATATTTTTCTTACAATATCGCATAAGCTCTTTGCTTTTTCATCGAAATTCTTTGCAAGGGCGTGCAGCGCTTTAAAGTTGGTGAAGCCGTGCATCGCCTCGTCAACTGCGCCATTTGCCGAATAATGGGAAAGAGCGGATTTTGAAGCCACGATATGTCCGTTGCGGACCATATACTGCCTTGCGCCTTCGTCCGCCTGAAGCGCAATTTCCTTGATTTTGTCAAGATCGTGGAATTTTGTTCTTAATATGATTTCTTCTATAAGCTCCTTAGCCTTTTGGAGATTTTCCTTTAAAAATCCCGCCTTTACCTTTAAGCAGGGAGTGCAGGTTTCGGAGTCGGTCACCTTTGCAAAGTGGCAAAGAGAGAAGTCGATGCCGCCTATATAGGTTTTTATCTCCTGCTGCAATTCAAGAACGGAGTAATTTTCGGTAGGCAGTTCCGTATACAGATTTGGCAGCACTCCGATACCTGTCAGCTCCTCAAGGGATAAATTTGTAAGAGGGAAGTACATAGAGATATACACGATTCCATGAGAAGCCACAGGGTGGAACAGAACTCTTGCGCCGTTGTGGGAATGCTCCTTGGTTTCCGTAAATTCAGGCTTTTCGCTTACCTCGCTTAAAGGAAGCATGGGGATAGATGCGGCGGCTTCGGGAGAATCGGGGGTTTTCTGCCATTTGTTCAAATTTTCGTTTAGCTCCTCGTTAGCCTTTTTGTCCTCCTCGGTGAATGCGGAGGTTTCCTTTTTAAGTCTTGCCTCCTCGGCTTCACGAAGCTCTTTTCCAAAGTCGGCTGAGGGGAGCAGATGAAGCAGCGCACAGTTATCGAAGCTGCCCAGCAGCTCGTCAAGGAGCTTTTCAAAGCCGTCGCCCTCTGCCATTTTTCTCATTTTCTCAATAGCTTCGTCAAACAGCAGATACATTATGGGGTCGCCGCCGTAAAGCCAGCCGGAATAGGAGTTGATGGCTCTTGTCAAGCCCTGGGGTTCGCTGAGCTGCTTGGATTTATATGCTAAGCGGTTAATTGAAGCGGTAAGGGATTTTTTGTCTATACCTTCCTTAACTAACTTTTTAACCGTGCCGGTGATAATTTCCTTAATTTTACCGCTGTCGCCGTCCGCAATATTTCTTGCGGCGGCAATCATAATAGGCTGGGAAAGACCGTCCCATACTTCCAGCTGAAACTCTTCGGCAAGACCGGAGGACAAAACGGCACGCTTTAAGGGGGCTTCGTTTGTATCTGCAATGGTTTTTAACAATACCTCAGCCGCCAAAACTTTATCTCTGTCTTTCCAGGTGCCTATTATTTTTCCTATCGCAAATATTGCGCTTTTTTCAATATTCTCGCCGTCCGCCGCCTGGTAATAGGCCGTGCCTTCATTGGTAAGAGGGATTTGGTCTGCGATTTCGTTAACCGCATTGCTCTTATCAAATTTTTCAAGGTAGGAGTTAATAAGCTCAAGAGTTTCCTCCAAGGGTACGCTGCCGTCTAAGAAAATTCTTGAATTGGAGGGATGATAGTATTTATTGTAGGATTTCAGATACTGTTCGTAGGTAAGGTCGGGAATAACAGCCGGGTCGCCGCCGGAATTGTGACGGTAAACGCTGTCGGGGAACAGCAGCTTCAAAAGTCCGTGCTCGATGCGGTCGTCTACATTTGACATTGCGCCCTTCATTTCGTTAAACACCACGCCCTTGTAGGAAGGCACGCCGTCGTTAAACTCGGTGTGAATACCCTCTTGATGGAAAATACCGGGATTTTCTCTTAATTTGGGAGCAAACACTGCGTCAAGGTATACCGACGTAAGGTTTAAAAAGTCACGCTTGTTGCGGCTTGAAACAGGATAAATCGTTTTATCCGGGTAAGTCATTGCGTTAAGGAAGGTGTTCATGGAGCTTTTCAAAAGGTCCACGAAGGGTTCTTTAACAGGGTACTTGTCCGAGCCGCAGAGAACGGAATGCTCAAGAATATGAAAAACGCCCGTGCTGTCCTCGGGAAGCGTTTTAAAGCCTATGCAGAACAGCTTGTTTTCCGCATTGTTGTTTACCCAAACAAGCTGTGCGCCTGTTTTGTCATGGGTCATTTCCGCCATTGAGCCGTCAAGCTCTTTTTCTTCTCTTACACGGTCTACGGTAAAGCCCTTTAGCTTTGCGCCTGCTGATAAATTCATTTTTTCTCGGTCCTTTCTTGGTTATTTTTTCCAAACTGATTATCAATAGTATAACATAATTTGTGGAGTTTAGCAAGAGTGTTTTTTCTTCCCATAAAGAATTCTTAAGTTATCATTTCCGCAAAACCACAAGTCCTTACAATCCGCATAAAGCTGTTTTATATTGACAATAGCTGCATATTTTGTTCATCCCTTGCTGGCTGCTGATTTGATAGCAATGGCAGCATTGTTTGTGATTGCCGTATTTATGCTGGCGATAGCTTCAATATTAAATCGGCATGTAAAATATAACAAGGTTGATTCTATGGAATGAGAGAGTATGGTAATGATAAGGCAACACCGCACAATGACGTTAGGCTGTCATTGTGCGGTGTTGCCTTAAAAACGGGGGCGGGCAAAGTCTCCCCCCTCTTTTTAGGATATCCCCCGTCCATTCGTCCTTGTCGAGGGGGTAATTAGTATTAGTTTGCCTAAGAAACAGTATTACGACAGCTTGTCCCCTCTTTTAAAGCACCTTGCCACAATCAATCCAAAGGTAACGGCCGCCGTAAGTCCTGCCGCTCCTGCGGTAAAGCCGCCTGTAAATGCGCCTAACAGACCGTCCTCTGCCACCGCCTTTTTAACTCCCTCTGCCAGGGCATATCCAAAGCCCGTTAAAGGCACTGTCGCTCCCGCTCCCGCAAATTTTACCAATGGTTCGTATACTCCGCAGCCGCCTAAAACTACTCCCGCCATTACATAGATAACCAAAATTCTTGCGGGGGTAAGCTTGGTCAGGTCAATCAGCAGCTGCCCTATCAGGCAAAGTCCGCCGCCTATTACAAATGCCCGGAAATATTCCATAAAGGTTTCCATTTTTTGCTCCTTTCCTTAAGCCGCACCGCACAAATACCGTATTACGACTTTGTACGGCGCAGCTTTTTCTTTTGCCTGCCGTCAGCAGCTGCTCAGCTCTACTGCGTGACTTATTCCGGGAATGCTTTCCCCCTGCTGCACTATTGTGGGGGACATTAAGGCTCCCGTTGCGGCAAAAAGCACTTTGTTCAGCTTTCCCTGCCGAATCTCTCCCAAAATATAGCTGCAAAGCACCGAGGCAGAGCAGCCGCAGCCTGAACCTCCCGCATGGACGTCCTGCTTTTTCGGGTCAAAGAGCATTATTCCGCAGTCCTTGTGTTTTTCGCTTATATCCACATTATCCTTTTTAAAAAGCTCCATAAGGATATCCCGTCCCACCTTGCCCAAATCTCCCGTTAAGATAAGGTCAAAGTTATCTATGCTTTGATTGGTATTGCACAGGTGTCTTGAAATCGTGTCATAGGCTGCCGCCGCCATTGCCGCTCCCATATTGTTGGCGTCGGTAATGCCCATATCCTTTATTTTGCCTATTGTAAACGCTCTGACATAAGGAGCGTTGCCGTGGGGCGAAACTACTGCGCAGCCTGCCGCAGTAGCCGTCCACTGAGCGGTAGGCGTGCGCTGTCCTCCGTAGTTTACCGGTAATCGGAACTGTCTTTCCGCCGAACAAAAGTGAGACGAGGTAACGGCAGCCGCATTAACCGCAGCCCCGCTGTCCACAAAAACGGAGGCAAGTCCCAGGCTTTCCGCCATAGTGGAGCATGCGCCGAACAGCCCCAAAAAGGGTATTTCGGTATCCCGTGCGCCGTAAGAGGAGCTGACGCATTGATTAAGCAAATCTCCCGCAAAAAGCACGTCTATGTTTTTTTCTGAAAAGTTTCCCTTGGAGAGTGCGGTGCTGAAGGCGATTTGCTGAAGCTTGCTTTCACTTTTTTCCCAGCTGCTTTCGCCTAAGGTAACGTCGTCTGCAATATAGTCAAAGCAATTTGCCAGCGGTCCTTCTCCCTCCATTTTGCCTACTGCCGCAGCAAAGGCGGAAACAGAGGGGCAGGTGTTCATTGAAATTGTACCGTCTTTAATAAGAGTAGCCATTTTATTTTCCTTTCGATTAAATTAAGGGCGTAAATTAAGGGCGGCGCTGTTTAATACTGTTTCATAATCAGATTTAAGATTATTATGAAACAGTATTAAGCCGTAAACAGGTTTTGGTTTTATCCGCCCAACTGCACAAGATACAGAATAATTCCGTACAGCACGGAGGTAATAATACCGTAAACAATAACAGGTCCCGCAATCACAAACATTTTTGCGGCAGTTCCCAGTATAAAGCCTTCTGTTTTAAATTCCAAAGCAGGAGCAACTACCGAGTTGGCAAAGCCCGTTATCGGGACAAGAGTTCCTGCGCCGCCGTGCTTGGCGATTTTATCGTACAGCTTTAAGCCTGTCAGCAGTGCGCTGAAAAAGACAAGGGTAATTGAAGTTACCGATCGGGCGTTTTGTTCATTTAATCCCCAAAACGTGTACAGGTTAAAAAGCGCCTGTCCCAAACAGCAGATTAAGCCGCCGATAAAAAAGGCTTTGGGCAATGTTTTGTAGAGCTTTGTGTCAGGCGACATCTTTTTGGTAAGCTTATCATATTCGTTATTGGTCATCTCCATAATATCTGTCTCCCTTCGGAAAAATGTTTTTAGATATTTTGCGGAGTTTTTTTGGGAATATACGTCTTGAAAAGAATTTCGGAACAAGTTCTAAGACTGTCAGCCGTCAATTTTTTACAGCCCCTATCCGACGGAGTCGGCATTTTTGCCCAAATAACCGAGCAAAATTGCCGACTCTTTTGATTTCTGAAATTCCCGCCGTCAGGGAAGCTGCGGTAATTTTATCCAAGCTGCTGCTTTAAAGCGTCCAAAGCCTTTCTGTGCAGTCTGAAAACCCATCTTTCGCAAAGATTTGCTTCTCTTGCTATCGTATCCCATCTTTTTTGATTTATGTACCTTTCGATCATAATTCTGCGCTGGGTGGAATTATTTAAGGAACAAATCATATCGGTTATCTGCTCCCACAATTCTAACATTTGCACCTGCTTTTCGCCTAATTCCTTTTTTAAATCAAGAATTTTTGCAGCGCTTTTGCCTATTTTGTCGCTGTAGGAGTTTTTTCCTCCCCCGCCCTCTAAGGAAGGCGATTTATACTCTGCGGCTTCCCTTAAAAAATTGATTTTATCCTGTAAAATAACAATATCCTGTTTTAAATTCAGATATTGACTATACAGATTTTGAAACCTGCTGTCCCCGTCTCTTGCTCTAATGGTTCTTTGCTCTCTGATTTCCTCACAATTAACATTTGCATTGACATTCATATTTTTCAGTCTCCTTTCTTGTACACTTTTCAAATAATTTATACTAATTATGCTCAGCAGGGGATTTTTTGTTTACTTTTTTATTTCGTGCTGCCATCCCGACTTCACTGCCTTCTCGCCTTCTGCCCCTTTTCCTCCTCCGCTCCTACTCTTCCTCTTCATCGCCGTAAACCGTTTTCTCGTCATTTTCATCACTTTCATCACTTTCATCACTTTCATCATTCTCATCATAGTCATCATACTCGTCATAGCCGTCGTCGTCACTGCTGCCGTCAAGGTCATAATCGGTACATTCCCCGCCGCAATATTTGCAGTACAAATAGATTTCGTTCAGGCTATCGTCCCAAAATCTTCCCACCTCGGAACGGTCAAGTCTTCGTCCGCAGCAGTCGCAAAAGTACTCACCCAAAATTTCGGTTACCTCCCCAATATATTTTTGTACATCGTTCAAGTTATGTGGTATATCTCATAAAGATACGATTTAAAAGCAGGAGCAATAGTACATACAGTCTGTTACAAGGAAAATATGTTATACTATATTTGCATACATGAATTGTTATGAAGGTTTTTATGTATCTTTATCCGATACATAAATATTATCATATAAATTCGGCTTAGTCAATAGGGAGTATCTTAATTCTATATTTTTACCAAATTTCTCTTGACAAAAATGTATAAATATGATACAATAAGGCCGGTAAAGTTCGGTAACTGTTATTTTTCGTGTAAATAACAGGGCGGATAAAACGGTCATAAAATCGAAAGGGTGTGTACAAATGGCTGACGTAGGACAATATATAAAACAGCTGAGA
>CANEHP010000033.1 GCA_947427325.1 uncultured Clostridia bacterium
TACATTGTTCTGCGAGGTTATCCTCGCACGGTAAAATGTTTTTTTACAGCCCCTTCCACAACTGTCAACTGTAAACTGTCAATTTTTCACCGCCCCGATTCCGCTGAAATCGGAACGTTTTTAAGTCAGAAACAGTATTAAATGCGAAGCCTATCTGTTAACTCCCAAAACCCCGCCTACAGCTCCCGCAATCCAGCATACCGAGGCTTTTCCGAAAAAACCCCCAAAGGACATATCTCCGAAAACAAAGCCTAAAACAAGGCAAATCAACAGCAGCCCGCTGCCGCACAGCAAGCCCTGCTTTATACCCTCCCGCTTTTTTTGCTTTCCCAAAACAAAGCCCCCCGCAAAGCAGCCGCAGGACAAGGAAAACAGCCCCAGAAAATAACTCCATTCCACCGGAAGCTGCATTATCCACATAACAAGGGAGTTAAAAATCAGTGCGGCAAGGCATACCAGCCCGCCTGCAAGCAGCGATATTATAAAGGGCAGGAACAAATGTTTTTTAAGCGATTTAAACCTTTTCATATTTCCCCCGGTAAGATACTTTGTACAAGTTTATGAGGGAGGGGAAAAAAATATCACAAATTTTATCAAGGTCGGGATAATTTGGCGCCGCTCCCTAAGACTATTCGCCTTCTCCCAAATACTCCGCCAAAAGCAAATCAACTACTCTGCCGTAGCTTTTCGTGCCGTCGCTTTGATTGTTCGCCTTTAAATAAGTATCGTTTACCGCACTTGAAACCTTATAAGTTACCTTTTTTTGATAAGCCGCCCAATATTCGTTTTTGTAAATATATTCGTCAAGTATTACCGAGGACAGCCTGCCGCACACCTCCGAATATTCCTCCCTCGAAACGGCACGGTACAGCGCATTAAGGCAGTATGTCAGCGCACTCAGATAACCGCTGTACCTGAAATAAGCGCTTTCGCTTTCACGGCATGCCATAAAGGCAATAAAGTTAGCCTCGTCCTCACGAATAAAACCGCTTAAATGGCTTAACTCGTGACAGGCGGTAAAGCCTTGGGAGGAAACAGGCATAGCCTGATTAAAGTTGGCTTCCACGGTAACGGGAAAATAGATTCCCGCCAGATTAAAGCCCGACATAATCTCCGAAGCCGCCACCGCCTTAGGCTGGGGGTAGTAGGTTTTCAGCACCTCATATTTTTCCCCTAAGCTTTCCATTGCCTTAACCGCATACCTGTTAAAATCAATAGGCTTAACAGGTCTGCCCTCACCGTCAAATTCAACCTCTTCCGCAGTCTCGTTAGCCCTTTCCACCAAATAAAGCGTAAGCTCCCTTAACTCCCGGGCAGTGTACTCCCTTAAAACAAGCCCGCTGAACTGAGAAAAGGGCGTGCGGTTATATCCTATAAGACAGTTAAAGGTAACAATAAGAAATAATGCCGCCGCCGTTATTTCGGCTATGGAAAACCCGTTAAAAAAGGCTTTTATGCGGCTGCCCTTATGTCTGATTATATGACGTATCAGAAAAACAAGCCCGGTTAATGCTCCCAAAATTACAAAAGCAACAATAATTTCCGCTGCGGAAAAAGGAAATATACCCCAAATATGCGAGCCTATACCCGAAAAAACAGGATAAATATTAAAACAAAACCAATCCGCAAAATCACGGCTTAATCTGCTGATAAGCAAAATCAAAGCCGCCGCAATCAAAAGAGAGCCTGCGATAATATGTCGGGACAGGTTAAGCTTAAGGGGCTTCTGCGCCTTTTTTTCCGCCGTTTCGGGGGAAGCAGGGGTTTTTGCCCCCTCTGCGCCGTCCTCTGACAGGAAATCGCCCTGCGCCGTGACCTTTTCTTCCTTTGCTGCCGAAATATTTTCCTTATGCTTTTCTGACATTCTATTCTCCTTATACTTTATCTAATTGAAATTCGTGCTGTCAAAGCAGCTGTGCTTAAATGAACCCGCTTTTAGAGAAGCTGTGCTGATTTATGTCCGCTCTCGGAAAAGTTGTGCTGATTTCAGCCCGCTTTCAGAGAATGTTGCGGCAATTTTTTTGCTTCCGACAAAACAATATCTCAATTATAAGTTAAAGCAGCACCGCACAAAATCATAGTACAGTGCTGCCTTAACAGTGATGTCTTTAATGATGCCTTTAATAAATTTACTTGACTTCATCATGAACGGTTCTGTTTTCGATAATAGAGGAGCGAAGCACACGAAGGCGGGTTCTGTCGCTGCCCGTTTCAATCAAAACAGTGTCCTCCTTAACGGAAAGAACACGGCCGATAATTCCTCCCGAGGTAACAACCTCGTCGGCTACCTGAAGATTATTAAGCATTTCCTTCATTTTCTTGGAACGCTTTTTTTCGGGGCGGATAAGCAGGAAGTAGAAAATAACGATCATTAACGCAATAGGCAGCACGGTGGTAAGCAGGGTAACTACCATATTGGGTTCGTTTGCAGAATTATCCGGGGTAGCTTGCAAAAGACTGTAAAACTGGCTCATATTTTGTTTCCTTTCTTTTTAACGGGTTTTGTTCTCTTTTTCGGCTTAAGAACATTTTTTCGGTATCTATTCTCCATATCTGCTCTCAATGCCTGCTTTCAATGCCTATTCTCAATCGGGAATCGGTAAAAACTCACTATTGAAAATTTAACTCTGCTTTAATTATTATACAGGCAATATCAATAAAATGCAAGTATTATATAAGGTATTTTTTTAACTTTTTGAAAAGTACTTAGTAATCGGCAGCGGCTTGATGCATAAAAAAAGGACTGATAGGCGTTTTAAAAAGACAGGCGGCTTGCCGTATTTTAGAACTTGTTCTCATAGAAATCGGCACGCATCTTTTCGGCAAATTTTGCCGACGACTGCGTCAAAATTCCTTGAAATACACGAGTATTCCTGCGTAATTTTTCCTTGTCCTCCACAAAATTTGCTCGAAAATCTGCGCACCATTCCTATGAGAACAAGTTCTTAATTTCAAAATCCCACTTGACTTATATAAAAAAATAAAGTAAAATAATAAGGTATACCGTTAAGAGTTAATCCGCATTTTGCGTTACAATGCGTCGCCTGTCGGAAATTATCTTGACGAAAAGGAAGATAAAAGCTTGAACATAAAAGTAAGCGCATCAATTTTAAACGCCGATTTATCCGCAATCGGAGCAGAAACGGCAAGAGCCGACGCAGCCGGTGCGGATTGGGTTCATTTTGATGTAATGGACGGTCATTTTGTGGATAACATAAGCTATGGAGCGCCTGTTCAGAAGGCCTTAAGCAAAAGGTATTTTATTGACACCCACCTTATGGTAACTCACCCCCATACCCAAATAGGCATTTTTGCCGACAGCGGTTCGGATATGATAACCTTTCACATTGAAAGCGAAAGCGATACTGATCACACAGTCAATAAAATTCACCGTGCGGGTCTTATGGCGGGAATTGCACTTAAGCCGTCCACTCCTGCGGAAAGCGTTTTTCCCTATTTGGAAAAAACAGAGATGATTTTGGTGATGACGGTTGAGCCGGGCTACGGCGGACAAGGCTTTTTAAGCTACACTCTGCCCAAAATAAGAGAAATAAGAAAAAGAGCAAACCGGGTCAACCCCGATCTTATGATAGAGGTAGACGGCGGCATAACAAATGAAACCGCCCCTCTTGTAAAAGAGGCGGGGGCAGATGTTTTAGTCAGCGGAAGCTATCTGTTTAAGGCAAAGGATATGTACAAAGCGATGCAGTCGCTAAAATGAAAGTCCGGAAAACAGACAAAAATCAGCGCCGCATTACCCGCATTATCCGATAACAGCCGCAAAACTCAAAAAATCTCCCTGCAAACCTCCACAGCCCTTTTGTCTACAAGCTCGCAAAAGTATTCCTGAGTATAGGCGGCAGTAAGTTCGCTGCAATAAGCTTCGCCAAATTCCTTCAGTATTCTTGTAAGCCTTTCGGTACAGGTGTTAAGGGGAGTAAGGGCTAAGCGGTATAGGTCGTTGTCGGAAAAAAGCTTTGATTCAAAGCAAGCGCCTTTTTCCTTTTCCAGTGAAAGGCAGCGGCATAATCTTCCCAGCATTTCCCCCGAAGCCGTTTCAAAAATTATGGGAGAAGCCTCCGCTTCCTTATCCAAAAGCCTTGAGACATTATTTGACCGCTTGCTTTTAAGAGTCTTTCTTTTGGATCTGTTCCGATTAAGGGAACTGAGATATACAAAGCAGCCGCCCTCTGCCGAGGGAAAGGCTTCCACCAAAAGCTTGCTTTCCTCTTCTAAAAGCTCTGCGGCAAAAGCGGCGCTTTTTGGAGATCCCGAGCTTTCAATAAGCCTTTCCAAAGCTCTGCGGCAATCTCCGTCCTGCCTTGACAGCGTCTCATAGCAAAGGCGGCTGTCCTCCATATCCGCTTCGGTTAAGGTGAGCTTTAGAGTGGTTTCGGAAAGAATGTCTATTTTCATAAATTATCCCTTCTTTATATTTTTTTGAAATACGGTTTTATTTTACGTTTTTATTTTGAATTATCCGCATTTGTGCGTTAATTTTTTGCGATTATTTTTTCGATTAAAAGAGGTAATATGTCAGTTTTAAACAACAATGCCGCCCTTTCCGCAAAAGAAGCGGGGGACTCGGCGGAAGCCTCACCCAAATCAAAAAGAAGTTTTTTGGGCAGAAAATATCATTCGGTTTACGGCGATCAGCTTGTATGCCTTTGCGCCTTGATGATTATGGGATTATGGCGGTGGGGCGTTAAGGCGTTGGTAATATGTGCGGTAAGCCTTGTTACGGCGGTATTTTCCGATTGGCTCTGCTGCAAAATGACTAAAAAGGTCTATAACCCCAAGGACGCTTCAACCTTTGTAAGCGGAATGTGCCTGGGACTTATGATGCCCGCTTCCATAGCCTATCGCTATGTAATATTCGGCTCGGCTTTGGCTATGGGCATTAAGCATATTTTCGGCGGAAAGAACAACTATGTTTTTAACCCTGCCTGTTTAAGCTACGCCTTTTTGGCAATATGCTGGCCTTCCCAGGTGCTTATGTTTCCGGCTGTGGGAGACGGGATACCTGTGTTTGAAGACTATGGCGGAACTTTGTCGTCGGGACTTGAAAGCTATCTGATTCAGCTTGGAGCGGCAAAGCAAATGTCGGTTTCCGATGTGCTTTTGGGGAATTTCTTAGGACCTATAGGCACAACCCATGTTTTGGTATTGGCGGTGTGCGGCGTCTGTCTTATGTTCAGAAGGGCGCTGTCGCCCACCGTTACTTTTGTGACCTTTGGGGTATTTTTGGCGCTGTCGGCGCTTTTCCCCTCCTATGATTATTATTACAGCGCCATAATTATTGAGATTATCTGCGGCAATATTCTTTTCGGAATGCTGTTTCTGGCAAGCGACCCTCAAACCTCGCCCGCAACCTTTCTCGGTAAGATATATTACGGAATGATAATAGGTATTCTCTTAGTCGTATTCAGACATTTGACAAAAACCGAGTCCAGCTTCGTTTATGTGCTGCTTATTGCCAATGCGGTATCTCTCCACATTGACCTGTTTGCGGAAAACACCAAAAAAGGAATTAAAACAGCGGTAAAATGGCTGAAAAACACCTCCGGCAGCTTTGAAAGAGTTCGCAAGGAAGCTCAGCGGGATAAGCCCGCCGACCGAAAATCTCTCGGCGACACCCAGGAAATTATTTTACCTCCCGTAAATTATAATATGCCCGCAGTAGATAATAAAATCATAAAAGCCGCAAAAAAGCCCCCGAAAATTGTTAGGGGCAAGGACAATCTGCCCGTAAGGAAGGAAAGAAAAAAGTAGCTTAAAGCGCTCCTCAAAAGAATGTTGTTTATAATCTTAATTTATGCAAAGATATTGCAAGGAGCTTACGTTATGCAAGCTCTGAAATCGAGCGGGCGCATTGATTTTTTAAAAAAGAGGAAAAAAGATGTCAAAATCACCTGTCAAACTAAAGGACGGCATTATAAAACAAAATATTGTGCTGATGAGCGGACTTTTTGCAGGTCCCGTTATTGGCGGGGCAACCACCTGGGAAAACTCTCTGGCGCTGTGCTTTGTATTTTCCCTTGTAACGATTCTGTCGGTTGGAATATGCAGGCTGCTGCCGAAAAAGATTACATTTGCGGTAAGAATAGTTCTTTACGCCCTTATATCCACCTTGGTTTACATTCCCGTTATGCTTTTGGCGGGGCTTGTTTTTCCTCAAAACTTGCTGGAGGGCATTGAGCTTTATCTTATCTTAACCGTCACAAATCCGCTTATACTTTCCAAAACCGAAAGCCGCTTTTTCCTTCGTCCCTTTCACCTTATGTACAAGGATGTGGCAGGCTTTGTGTTAGGCTTTGATCTGTCCTGTATTTTGGTAGGCTCAATAAGAGATATTCTCACGGATAATATGATAGCCAATACCATAATCAAAATAAATATGCAGATTCCCGCTATGGACAGAATGTACTGCGGCTTTATACTGGTGGGAATTTTAGCGGGGCTTTTCCGCTATATTTATACAAGGATAAACAAAAAAGGACAAAAAAGAGCAAATTAGGGCTGTTTAGAGCTTGTGCTCATCTATTGTTATACAAAGGATATAATATAAATGGAAACAGTTTTTTCAAGACTTCTGACAGCTGCCCTTTTGGGCATATTTATAGAAAACGCTGCCTTTGAAAGAGCGCTGGGTATAAATGTATTGCTGTACGCCGCAAGAAAAAAAGAAAACCTTATCGGAATTTTCGTAGGTGTAATATATGTTACCACCTTATCCTCCGCCTTTATCTGCTTTATTGACAGATATCTGTCGGATTGGGCATACTATAATATGCTGCTGCCCTTTATGTATATTTTTGTAATCGGCGCAGTATATCTTATTACGCTTTTGGCATTGTGGAAATTCTTTCCGACAGCTTTTAAAAGGGTAAAAAAATATGTTCACGTGGCGGTATTTAACTGTGCAGTATTAGGCGCGCTGTTTATTCAAAGCCAGATAGGCGGCACCTTCGCCAGCTATGTGGGCTACGGCTTCGGCACGGGAATAGGCTTTCTTTTGGCAGGCTATCTCCTTTATGCCGCAGAGGACAGACTTAATTCCGATTCAGTCCCCGCCTCCTTCAGAGGTATGCCTATTACTATGATTTATATAGGCGTTATTTCATTGGCGTTAAGCGCATTTTGGGGAAAGTGATTTTTGCTTAAAAAGGGCAGAGCGGAAATGGCAGAGCGGAGAACGGAGAGCAAATAAGCGCCCCGGATTTTTTGTTAAGGCAGCCTTACGAAAGCAGCCTTATGAATGCAGCCTTATAAAAACGGCATTATGAAAACAGCCTTATGGCAGATCATCACCGAAGCAAGTCGGCACAACGCTTTGTGAGGTTTAATATGAATAAAAAGAAAAACATTAAAATAAAACGCAGCAAAGGCAGACTGTACAAGAAAAAACGCTCTGCGGCAAAAACCGTCTTAGAGGTTATAATGCTGGCGGTATTGGCAGGCGGTCTGATATATGTGGGCTATTCCGCAGCAGGACCGCTGATCGACTATATAACAGGCGTAGGCGGCTCCGATACCATAACAAGCTGGACGCCTGCGGAAAGCATATCGGATAGCAGCGGGAGCAGCACCGAAAACACAGACCCTGCCCCAAGCTCGGAGGAAACAAAAAACCACCAGACACACAGCACAGGCACATACCTCTTGCCTCAGAATGCGCTGACAAGCAGGGAAGCGTTAAACGGAGCGCTGGATTCCGCAAAAAAAACGGGCTTCGGCATTGTGCTTATTCCGCTGAAGGACGCCGACGGCAGGCTTCTTTATTCCTCAAAAATCGAATATATAAAAGACATTCCGGAGCTTACGGCAGGCACATTGACCGCTAAGGCCATTGCGGACGCGGTAAAGGATAAAGACCTTGTTCCAAAGGCGGTTATCCCCACCCTTTTGGATAAGCTGACTCCGGACTATGTTGAGGATACAGGCTATATATTTGAAGAGGGAGGCTACAGCTGGCTTGACAACTCTGCTGCCAGCGGAGGAAAGCGCTGGGTAGATCCTTTCCTTGGCGGCACAAAAAAGTATTACGCCGATATCACCGGGGAGCTGAAAGCGGCGGGCTTTGAAGAGATAGTTTTATCCGAGCTTAAATATCCCGCTTTTCATGATATTGACAGGGAATACCTTGCGGCAAGGAACTTTTCCGCCGACCGATACAAGGCTCTTACGGCATTGTATAGCATTTGCCATAGTGCGTCGGATAAAGCCGCCGCCGTTTCGGTAAACATAAAGGATATATTGAGCGGCAAGGGACAGAGCTTTTCGGGCACGGCCGAGCTTCTTTCCGACAAAAGCTTTTCGGGAAAGGTGTTTTTAACGGTAAATTTAACGGAATTTGAAGAAACCCTTGATGTTGCCGACGGCGACCCCATAACCCTGCCCAAAGACGCCGCCAAAAAGGCGGAGTTTCTTATCGGCAGGGCAAGCGGATATTTAGGCACAAATCTGACTGTCGTTCCCATAATCAGCGGAGAGGGAATTTCCGCCGAGACCTTGGCGGCGTGCTATAAAGGAATTGCTCCGTAATACCGATCCCTTGACAGTTGACAGTTAAAACTTGTTCTCATAGAAATTGGCACGCATCTTTTCGGCAAATTTTGCCGATGACTGCGTCAAAATTCCTTGAAATACACGAGTATTCCTGCGGAATTTTTCCTTGTCCTCGACAAAATTTGCTCGAAAATCTGCGCACCATTCCTATGAGAACAAGTTCTAAGGCGTCGGCTTCGCCGACGGATTTGAGATTTTACGTTTGATATTTTAGAACTTGTTCTTAAATCGGCGAAGCCGTTTCACAACTGTCAGCTTTCAATTGTCAACTGTCAGGAGAGCGGCAATAAAATTAACCGAAAGCGTGGTGCTCTATGTTTGCTAAAAATAAACCGGCGAAAACCGACTTGAAAAAATACCGCCATGAGCTGAAATATATAATAAACAGCGGATATTATCATATTCTGCGCAGCAGGCTAAGGTCGGCTATGAAAACCGATCCTCACGGTGAAAACGGTATTTACCGCATAACAAGCCTTTACTTTGACGATGTTTTCCGAACGGGCTATAATGACAAGCTTTTGGGGCTTGATGTAAGAAAAAAGTACCGTGTAAGGTACTATAATTTGTCCCCGTCGGTTATTCGCCTTGAAGTAAAGGAAAAAAAGGGGGAAATGGTCTGCAAAAGGAGCGTTCCGCTTACTTCCTCGGAATTTGAACGGCTGATAAAAGGGGAGAGGGACTTTCTAAAGCAGGATAGGTACATAAATACCGCCGCCGAGGAGTTTTGTTTATCGGACAGGCTTACCGCACTTTTTCCCGCCGTTTTGGTGGATTATCAAAGAGAAGCCTACATATGCCCTGCGGGAAATGTGCGCATTACCTTTGACAGCAGCTTAAAAACTGCCCTTAATTTCAAAGGGACAGAGGAAAAAACGGAGTTTGTAAATGTCTTTGGAGAGGGCGAAATAATTTTAGAGGTAAAGTACGACAGCTTTATACCCTCATACATTAAGGATCTGTTGAGCGGTATTCCCTTAACGAGAGAATCCGTATCAAAATTTGTACTATGCAGCGACAAGCTTACGGAGGTATCAAAATGCAGCTTTTATCAGCAAATATCTTAGAACAGTTAGGCACAAGCTTAGACTTATCAAACCAGTTGGCGAACCTTTCGCTGCCGCATATTTTAGTTTCCATGGGTGCGGCGGCGCTTTGTGGCGTTATTATTTATCTTGTGTACCGCTTTTTTTACAGAGGAGTGGTTTACAGCGACAACTTTAACATTCTGCTTATAATGATAACGGTAATCACTTCCTTTATCATAATGACTATAAGCGCAAACATAGTACTGTCCTTAGGTATGGTGGGCGCATTGTCTATTGTCCGTTTCCGTTCCGCAGTAAAAGATCCGTTGGATATAGGCTTTTTATTCTGGGGAATAGCGTCGGGACTTACCTGCGGCGCAGGGCTTTACTTTGTGGCGCTTGTGGGTACGGTTCTTATTGCGTTATTATATATAATTCTCCATTTCTGCAAAAAGGAAAAGAAAAGCTATCTGCTTATTATAAGATACGGCGACGAAGCGGACGAGCAGGTAAGTTCATTATTAAGCGGAATGAAGTACAAGCTGAAAAGCAAGACCATAAGCGGCGGCGAAACAGAGCTTACGGTGGAAATCAAGGTAAACAGAAACGATACCTCCGAAGCGGCAAGATTTAAGACCGTTACGGGAGTAAAAGGGGTTACTTTGCTTGAATACAGCGGGGAATATATGAATTGATTTTTGTTTATTTTTCATAGTTTTATAACGCAATGTAATAATTTTTTAGCTTGTATTCATGGGATATTGCACCTATATTTTGGCAAATCTTGTCGATGATTGCATTGGAGAAGCCATTGCAATTTAAAAGACCACTTGAAATACGTCAAGAGGTCCTTCAGCTTTCCGCTTGCTCTTGTCAAAATTTGATCTAAAATTTATGCGCAAATCCTATAAATACAAGCTAATATATTTATGCTCTTAGCGAGGATTCTTATGACTGACGCATTAAATGTTAAAATTAACGAATGGTATAGCAGCAGTGATTACAATTCTGACATAGATTCTTGCCGCACCAAAATTATGCAAGAAGCAAGTCAAGCAGCAAGTGAGGCTGATACCGCATATGCTTTTGAGCAGGAACTTTATTATCTAATCAGAAAGAAAATAGGCATAATACTAAATGTGCGCAAAGAAGTGAAGGTAAGCGGTATAAACCATATTTTCGGCTTGTGTAATAACAGAACAAGCATAAACGGAAGGCTTGATGCTGTGATTAATAATTTAATCATAGAATATAAGCATCATTCGAAGTTGAGATCTCATAATGATATTTTAAGTGCCGTCAAGCAAGTAGAGGATTACTTGTATGCTTGTTATAACAGTTCTGAAATTAAATATAACGCAATATTAACAGACGGAATAAGTATATCATTTTTTACATTTTGCGGAGATGATGTTGTTCATACAGATCTTGCAGGGATCACGCAGTCGGATTTTGATAAGGTTGTTAAAGCAATTTTGGCTAACTCGACAAAAAAATTTGTGTCAAAGAATATTTTAATGGACTTTTCCATTTCGGATATGGTTGATTCCGTTGCTAAAAATGCTGCTTTATCATTTTATAACGCATTAATAAATCATATCACAGATAAGACGTTAATGCTCTTCACAGAATGGAGGGCATTGATGCATTTATCGTTAAATGACAACGGGAAAGGAAACGATATTAACAAAAGACGGCGTGATCTGTCGCTGATTTTTTCAGATACTATTAACAGCGCAGAACGAGAATACTATGCTTTATATGCACTTCAGACAACGTATGCCGTTATTGTAAAGCTTATAGCTTGTAAGGTTGTTGATAAGCTGGATAATGTGCACATTTACAGCAATCTGTCAAAAATAAGTTCTGTGGAATTACAGCATTTTATTGAGATGATAGAGGACGGCTACTCCTATCAAAGCAATAATGTTACAAATTTTCTTGAAGGTGATTTTTTTTCATGGTATTGTGATGCCTTGCAGTGGAATAACGATATATATATATCAATAATTCGGGTTATCAAATGTATTGACCAATATTCAACCTTTTCAATGGATGTGTACTATGAGCCAATAGATATATTTAAGGATTTATATATGAGCATTATTCCTCAGTCCATACGTCATTCGATGGGCGAGTATTTCACTCCCGAATGGTTAGCCGATTATGTAGTTCAAAGAAGTACGGCTATGCTTGATACTGACAAGTGGAAAGCAATCGATCCATGCTGCGGCTCAGGTATATTTATGATGGCGTTGATTAAGAGAATTGTTGGGAAAGTAAATATTCATCAGCTGAGCGAAGCAGAAAAGGAGGAGTTGAAAACACAAATATTATCCAGAGTTTACGGTATAGATATAAACCCTCTGTCTGTTCTATCTGCAAGAGTCGGCTATTTTCTTGCGCTGAAGCCTTTTGGAGATTTGAACAACCTGGAAATTCCCGTTTATTTGGGGGACTCTGCAATATTGGCAAGCAGAAAAGAAATAGGCGGTATTGACTGCTATACATATTCCATCAACAATGTTAGGCATAGTTTTGACGTTGTTTTACCGATAAGATTTGTAAAAAGCAAGAAGTTCTCCAAAATAATGAATGATTTGCAGGCATGTGTAAAAACAGGCGACGGTGATGTACTTTTTCAGGTTTTATACAGATATTTTACCGAAAAAGAGCGTTCTTCCGAGGAACTGGTGAATGAGGTACGGAAATTCTCCAATTCACTGGCTGAGCTGTATAATAACAAGTGGGATGGCATCTGGATAAGAATTGCAACAAACTTTATGCTGATAGCGAGATTAAGCGATTTCGATTTAATTATCGGAAACCCTCCTTGGGTGAAATGGGAGCATCTTCCGGCAGTGTATGCTGATAGAATAAAAAAAGTTTGCAATATTAAGCACATCTTTTCGGGGGCAGGTCAGTTTGGCGGTACTCAGCTTAATATTTGTGCTTTGATTTCAAACGTAACAGCAACGAATTGGTTAGGAAAAAATGGTGTATTGGCATTCTTGATGCCGGATAGCATTATGTCGCAAAATTCCTATGAGGGTTTTCGTAATTTTTATCTTGATTACAATAAAGGCGAAAGGCTGTATCTTCAAGAGATCGACAAGTGGGTTGCACCGTTAAGACCGTTCAGATGTAATAATAAGGCGATAACACAGGATTTTAACACCTACTATTATTCAAGAAAGAAAACCGATTACTCCCTTGGAATACCGGTAAAAGTCATTAGCAGAAAAAAAACAACAGCAGATATTTTGATAAATGAAAAAAAATCCTTTGACGCAGTACAGAGTAGCTTGATTTTTTCAAACAGTGTTGCAAAACAGCTTTCAAATGACAGCACTGCGTTTTCTTACTTGTCCGAACAATATGATTTTTCTCGTATAATCGGGGAAACATCATACAAATATAGGACAGGCGTAGAATTTACTCCGCAGGAGCTGTATATGCTTGTGGGTAATGGCAAGTCGAAACATAAGGGACACTATTTGTTTTTTAACAGAAAATTTGCTTTGTCAAAATATGAGGTTAATGATTCGCCCAAGGAAGGGTGGGATTTTCCTGTTGACTTGATTTACCCAATTATAACAGGTCCTCATATTGAGGCATTTCATTTTAATTCAAGCAATGAATTTTGCATACTGCCATATCTTGAAGGCGATACAAAAAAACCTATTATAAAAGAAAAAATGATAAAATATCATCGCAAAATTTTTACATATCTGGCAAACCACAAAACAATAATTGATATGCAATCAGAGAAAAGTAAGATAATGCACAGAGGTGAAGAATTTTATTCATTGTCTAAAATCGGTGATTATACTTTTGCTGACAATATTGTTGCCGCCCGTGATAACAGCACTTTTTGTGCATGTGTGGTCAACAAGCAGGTTACCCCTTGGCAGGAGATAAAACAAACGATTTGTGTAAAGCACACTATTATAATCAGTCAAGATAAATATGGTAGGTTTATTACGGAAGATGAAGCATATTATATTTGCGGCATTCTAAACAGCGAGATTGTTCAACAGTATATACATAGCACATTTAAATCTAATGGGTATAGCTTAAATAAGTCGAAGCTTTATATTCCTTTATACGATGGTAATAATCAGCTTCACAGAGAAATATCGGATATAGCCCGGAAAGCAACGCAAAACGCATTTCAAGGGAAAAATGACATGAATTTGAAATCGGTTCAGAACGTGCTTATGAATTTATATCTGCTTGTCTGCGATAGTAAAAGCAATTAATAGTTGCTGACTCTCACTAAATAATATTTGCAATAAAGGGATATAATTAATTGTTTTTTCTTTATAATTATTCCTTTGCAAAGTTGACAACACAAGTCTTTTATGTTAAACTGTTACAAGGACTTGTTTGATAAATCGGGAACGCCGTCTTTTCACCCCAAAACGGTTATCTTCTGCGTCAAAAAGCCTTGTCAAACGTCGGTTTGACTGCGTTTTTCCTTGAACCCAACCATTTTGGGACGAAAATCCCACATTCCCTCTGTTTTCAAACAAGCCCTAACACCCAATCCAAAACATAACAAAGCGCTGAAGAAAAGAAGTAACCGAGATAAGCCCACAGAGAGCCTTTGGCGGTGGAAAAAGGCGGCGTAATGCGGTGAAATACATTTCCGAGTGATTTTGTGAGAAAGAGTGCTTTTTAATTTGACTGCCGGGACAGCTGTCAGATATAATTAAGGATTACTCCCTCTTTATAAATTTGACTGCCGAGACCGCTGTCAGATATGCTGTCAGATATAATCAGGGATCATTCCCGCATTATAAAAAAGCGCTGCAATAGCAAAATACGGGTAAGCCCGTTACAGCTTAATGAGGCGGCTGTATGCCGTAAAACGAGGTGGTACCGCGAGTTAATTCGTCCTCCGACAGATTTTTTCTGTTGGAGGCTTTTTATTTAACCGAAAGCACAAGCTTTGCATAAAGACATAGCACTTTCTCATAAGCTCGGGCGCTGCCCTTTGTTAAATGAAGATAGGAAAAGAGGTCGAAAAAGAGGAAATTTATGATAAGAAAAGCAAGACCCCAAGACAATAAGCAAGTAGCGGAGCTTTTTAAGCAACTTCACCGATATCACTGTAAAATTGCGCCCCATAAGCACATTATGCCGAGAGAGAATTTCTTTTCGGAAAGAATCTCCCAAGCTGAAGCCGACGGCAATTCGGTAATTTTGGTAAACGATGATAACAACAGCATAAACGCCTATGCTCTTTTTAGAATTATTGAAACAGGCGCAGAGGAAAAACCGCCGAGAAAAGTATGCTTTATAGACTGCATAAGCGTTGAGGAAAGCACAAGGCGCAAAGGCATAGGAAAAAAGCTTTTCGAGGGCGTTAAAGCATATGCTCGGGAAGCGGGCTGCAATGCCGTTCAGCTCAGTGTTGACGCAGAAAATAAAGACGCAAGAGAATTTTATAAAAAAATGGGACTTTTGCCAAGGTCGATAATTTTGGCTCGGGATATTCAGACGGAGGCGGAACAAACCCCGAATTAAGAACTTGTTCTCATAGAAATCGGCACGCATCTTTTCGGCAAATTATGCCGATGACTGCGTCAAAATTCCTTGAAATACACGAGTATTCCTGCGGAATTT
>CANEHP010000034.1 GCA_947427325.1 uncultured Clostridia bacterium
TTCAAGACTGCTGCTGAACAGCTCCTCAAAGCTGTCTATCTTAATAAGCATAACCACGGGATGAGAAAGCTTTTTCTCTATCTTCATATTTACATAATCGGTAATATCGGAAAAATATAATAAAAATATGTTTTTTTCGCTTTTCTCGGCCGAGGCGTTTCCGTAAACACGGTAATACCGCTCATTGTGCTTTATGTCTACGCCCTCCTCAGTCATCAGCTTATCCAAGGACAAGCGTGAAATTAAGTCCAATGAGCCGCCGTAAACCGCTTCATCGTTAAAGAAATCCGAAAAATTTTTGTTAAACCATACGATTTTTCTGTCTGCGTCGGTAATTGCCACGCCCATGGGCAGGCTGTAAAGAGAGGTTTTATTTTGCGTTCGTATTTCATCGGTGATAAGAGCGGAATATTGAAAATTCCGCCTTGTGACCTGTATGAGCTTCCCTGCCGCAAAGCCGGAGATCAGCACCTCAAAAGGCGCAGTTATCCAAAACATATCGGGAGAATACATAAAGGTAAATACCGACGTAAATAAAATTAAGGCTATAAGCGCAATGACGGAAAACACCAATCCGCCGTCACGAAAATAATTTTTCATATTTTTATTCTGCCTTTCCTCTTGAGGAAGGGGCTGTAAAAAATTGAGAGTTTACAGTTGACAGCTGAGGAACAGCTTCGCCGATTTAAAATGTCCTTGGCGAGCCATGCGCCTTTGCCAATGTCACGGGTTTTCCGAAGAAACAGCTTGAAATGCCGTCGGAAACATAAAAATTCAAATCCGTCGGCAAATCCCACACCTCAACCGTCAACTTTCAACTGCCAACCATTAGCTGTCAACCGTCAACTTTTTACAGCTCCCTTAAAAAATTTTCGGTCTGCAAATAAAACGCTATACTTCCATAATAATAGGCAAAATCATAGGTCTGCGCTTTGTTTTTTGGTAAATAAAGCCGCTTAGGGAATCCTTTAATGCGGGCTTTATTCCTCCCCATTCACGATAATTTTTCGCACACTGTGTTTCAAGGGTTTTAAAAGCAATTTCCCTTGCTTTTTCAATAATAGCTTCAGACTCCTTAACATACACAAATCCTCTTGAAACTATATTGGGACCCGACACAATGGCGCCGTCGGATTTTCTCACCGTTGCGGCAACGATAATGAGTCCGTCTTCCGCCAAAAGCTTTCTGTCACGGAGTACCGCGGAACCCACATCGCCAACTCCCAAGCCGTCCACAAGCACGCTGCCCGAGGTAACCGTGCCTGTTTTTTTCATAGTAACGCTGTTGGTTTCCAAAACCTGACCTATATCCGTTATGAAAATATTTTCCTCGGGAATGCCCATTTTTTCCGCCAGCATGGCATGTTTTTTAAGGTGCTTGTATTCGCCGTGAATCGGCACGAAAAACTTAGGCTTGGTAAGGGAAATCATCATTTTAAGCTCTTCCTGGCAGGCGTGTCCCGATACATGCACATCGTACATTTTCTCGTAAACCACATCTGCCCCCAACTTCATCAGATCGTTTACCACATTGCCCACAAGCTTTTCATTGCCGGGAATCGGCGTGGCCGAAATTATAATAAGATCCTGAGGGGTAATTGTTACCTGACGGTGATCGTTTCCCGCCATTCTTGTAAGAGCGGACAAAGGTTCACCCTGACTTCCCGTAGTTACTATAACAAGCTGCTCGGGAGGATAGTTTCTTATCTGCTCTATATCTATTAAAATGCCCTCCGGTATGCGGATATAGTTAAGCTCAATGGCTTTCTGCATAACATTAAGCATACTTCTGCCGCTGACCGCCACCTTTCTGCCCTGCAATACCGCATTGTCAACGATCTGCTGTATGCGGTGAATATTGCTGGAGAATGTGGCTACAATTATTCTTCTGCCCTCAGCCTGATTGAAAATATTCTTAAAGCTGTTTCCTACCGTTCTCTCGGACATAGTGTAGCCGGGGCGTTCCGCATTGGTGCTTTCAGACAAAAGAGCCAGAACGCCCTTTCGTCCAAGCTCGCCGAATCTTGCCAAATCAATGATTCCGCCCTCGATAGGGGTATAATCTATCTTAAAATCTCCCGTATGAACAACAACGCCCGCAGGAGTATGAACGGCAATGGCGCAGGCGTCGGGAATGGAGTGATTAACACGGATAAACTCCGCCGCCATACAGCCTAATTTAACAGTATCCCCGGGGCTGACGGTAATAAGCTTGCTGGAAGCCAAAATTCCGTGCTCTCTCAGCTTTCCTTCCACAAGACCCAATGTTAGCCTTGTACCGTAAACGGGAACGTTCACCTTTTTAAGCAGATAGGGAATACTGCCTATATGATCCTCATGACCGTGGGTAAGCACAATTCCTCTGATTTTATGCTTGTTTTTCTCAAGGTAGGTGAAGTCGGGAATTACCATGTCTATTCCCGGCATATCCTCGTCGGGAAAGGCAAGTCCGCAGTCAATGATAAATATATCGTTGGCGCAGTCGTACACATAAATATTTTTTCCGATTTCGTTAAGTCCGCCCAAGGAATAAATTTTTAAAGGAGTAGTTTTAACATTTCGGCTATTTTGTCCGTTCTGATTAAAATTGTTTTGCCTTTGCTGAGTCTGCTGCATCTGCTGAACGGGCTTAGCCGCCGTCTTTTTAACCGGTGCGGTTTTTTTCTGTATATTCCTCTGCGGGCTCTTTTGAGCGGCGTTTATAACCGAATTGCTTTTTTTATTATTTTTCTGAACCGCGGAAAAATTAGCCTGATTTTTTTGCGCCTGCCTTCCGCTGTCGGATTGAGGGGAAATTTTATTCTTTTTGCCGCTAAACTTGCGGTAAAATTTTTGCTTGTCCTGTCCTCCCTCGTCCTTCGCTTTAAAATTGGACATAAGTCCGTTATTGTTTTTTGTCATTTAAGTTCCTTTCGTTTTTCTGAAATATAAATTCAACACAGGAAAATATGATAAAGCCTTGTCCACAAAGGCTTTTCACAAACACACGATTTAACCGCAAATAATATCTGCGGCAATTCTGCCGATTTTAATCGGAATATGCAAAAATCCGTGCGGTTTTGTTAGGGCAGCACCACACACAAAGACGTTAGGCGGTCATTGTGCGGCGTTGCCTTAGGTTGAATGGAAAAGAAAACAGCTCCTGCGTTTAAAATATATCTGATGCTTTCGCAAAAAATACATAACATATGTATATGCTTGGCAAAGCTTAGATCGTAAGCCGCCGAGCATAAATATTCTATTTTAGTATATACCATTTCTTGCTAAATGTCAAGGTTGGGAGCGGGAGTGGTTTCTGCGAACTTGTTTTCATAGGAATGGTGCGCAGATTTTCGAGCAAATTTTGTCGAGGACAAGGAAAAATTCCGCAGGAATACTCGTGTATTTCAAGAAATTTTGACGCAGTCATCGGCAAAATTTGCCGAAAAGATGCGTGCCAATTTCTATGAGAACAAGTTCTGCATATTTTTTCGGAAAGAGGCGGTAATTTTTCACCTTTCTCTCTCCAAAAGCTTCTTAACCGCCCCCTCAACCCGGTCGCAAAGAGCCTTTGCGGTTTCCTGCGAATAGCTTTCCGCATACATATAAAGCCCGTTGCCTTTTTTATTTGAGCGGAGTAAAACCCTATTGCCCTGCTTTCCTAAAATTACACCCTCCGAAAATTCATTTTGACCGCTTGCCAATTTGCCTATTATTCTTTGAGGGGGACAATGAACACATAAAAATCTGTTTTCGGATTTTAAGTCGGGAATCGTCTTTAAATATTGTCCCAAGCCCACAAAGGATTCGGTTATGATTTGCAACGCATTCAGAGCAAGAATTAAGCCGTCAAATAAAAAGGGCTGATCGGCGGCAAGCATTCGAGCCTCCTTGTCGCTGTTATCGTTGGTGCATTTATAAAAACGCTTAACTGTCTGTCCTGTGGATTTTGCCGCTTCTTCAATAACCGACGGAAACTCTAAGGGCACTGCGATATCCCTTCCCTTTTCCATAAGGCTTAAGGCAACAATAGTAACCAGCTTGGCATAATCCGCTTTTTCGTTTTGATTTACAAAAAGCTCCGCTTTATTACCCTCATGGTTAATGTTTATTGTCAAAGGCTCGCCCTTTTTGGTGCTGATTTTCTTTAAGGGCATTGCTGCTGCGGCGGCAATCAGGGGGTTGTTGCAGTTAAGGGTAACATTATAGCGGCAGTTAAAACCGCTTGCCTCTTCTAAGGCTGTTGAATAAAGCAGGCCTGCGTTTTTAAAGGTCTTTATCTCTCCGAAGCCGTCCCACCCGGCGTTTCTGTAGTCGCCCCTGTTAAGTGCGCTTTCCAGCTTTCTTTCCTGAACTCTTGTTAAAGGCAGGCCGCCCTTATTCAGCACGGTAATACGGCTGGTTGCCGATGCGTCTATATATACCAGCCCCTCGGCGTTCATTACCCTGCTTAAATGAATAAGGGCAGGCAGCGAGGATACGCCGCAGTCGGCAACCTTTCCCCCCGCTCCCGAAAAGCCTGCGCAAAAGCAAGCTTTAAGCACTGATGCGGCATTGCCGCAGCCGCAGGAAACTATAACTTTATTCTCAAAAACGGCTTCGCAGGCACTGCCCAAAACCGTCATAAAGCTCGGAGTTATCTCAGAGTTGGTTTCACCCTCTATGCCCTCCTCGTCTATTTCCTTCAGGGTATTTACGCCGTACTTGAGATTATTTTTCTGCATAACGCCAAAGGGTATTTTTTTGTTGTCCCATACCTTAACATTAGGCTCAAGAACGCTGTCCCTGCCCATAATACTTCCGCTGCCCAGAACAGAGTTTTCGTATGCGGCGGAGCCTTGCTCCATAACGGCATTTTCGCATATTATACAGCCGCTGCACTTAACCTTGTCCGAAAGAAAAGCGCCGTTTCCTATTATGCAGTCCCTGAGCTTGCAATTTTTTCCGATATTTGTATTGCTTTCTATCACAGATCCGCTGTCTATTACCGTTCCTGCGCCGACCTTCACGTTTTCGCCGAAAAAACAGGGGCTGTTTATTTTAACTCCTTCAATTTCGCTGCAAAAATTATCAAATTTACATTTCACCAAGCCGAAGAGTATATCCCTTTGACATTGCTTATAAGACGGAATATCCCCGATATCGCACCAATAGCCTGTGCCTTCAAAGGCGGCGAGAGGTATTTTATCCTTCAGCATTTGCGGAAAAACATTTTTTGAAAAGTCCCACATAGCGTCGTCGGGAATAAGCTCAAGAACCTTTTTCGAGATAACATAAATTCCCGTATTGGCCATATCGCTTACCGCACCCATATAGGAGGGCTTTTCGGAAAAGCCCGTTACAAAGCCGTCAGAGGATATAACGCAGCCGTATTCCCTCGGATCGTCCACAGATTTGGTTAAAATTGTGGCGGCGGCTTTTTTTGCTTTGTGAAAGTCAATTAAAGCCGACAGGTCAAAGTCGCACATTGCGTCGCCGCTTATTACAAGGATTTCCTCCTCTTTGTCAAAGCCTGCCGTCAAAGCAGCCTTTTTAACCGCTCCCGCAGTGCCTAAGGGGCTGTCCTCATAAGAAAAATCAAGGGTAATGCCCTTATACCTTCTGCTTTTAAAATGCTTTTCTATTTCAAATCCCTTATACCGTAAAGTAAAAACTGCCTCGTCACAGCCGTTTTCGGAAAGTAAATCAAGTATATATTCACTTACGGGCTTGCCGCAAAGCTTAACCAAGGGTTTAGGCAGGGTACAGGTCAAAGGGCGAAGTCTGCTGCCCTCTCCTCCCGCCATAATTATTGCTTTCATAATGCCTCCTGATATATATTTAATAAACACATTGCAAAGCCGCAGAGCGAACTTTGCACAGCGCTGTTTTCTTCATGTAAATATATTATTGCAAACAATCCCTTTGCATATTCAGAAATATAACAAAATAAGCCTTATTGGCATATTATGTAATGTAAAAAAATTATGTTTTACAGAAAAACAATTTTTGTGAACGCTCTGTGAACGCTCTCTGAATTAAAATAAGGAGCAATTATGATGAAATATTATTTAACGGTTAAAAATTATACGGAAGCAATGAGGGGCAAAAGCTACCTTAAAGGTCTTAATATAAACTGTAATGTGGAAAAGGTAAGCGGCAAGGGGGGCTGCGGCTATGCTGTTGTTGTGGGGGACAATCCCGAAAGAGCCTCAAGACTGCTCAGCACCTTAAATATTACCGTTTTGAAAATAGAAAGCGGAAAGTCCGATGGTTTATCTTGACAATGCGGCGACTACCTATCCCAAGCCCCCCTCGGTGATAGGAAAGAACTCGTTCGCATTAGTGAATTACGGCGCAAATCCCGGCAGGTCAGGGCACAAGCTGTCCATGGAAACGGCGGAGACAGTATATAAAGCACGGCAGCTCTGCGGAGACTTTTTCGGTGCAAAAACGGAAAACGTCTGCTTTATGCTTAACTGCACAGAGGCTCTTAACACCGCAATCAAGGGAATAGCGGAAAAAAACTGCCACTTTGTATGCAGCGATTTGGAGCATAACGCTGTATTAAGACCTCTTACGGCGCTGAACAAAACTTACGGCGCAGATTTTTCGGTTGCAAGGGTAACGGATAATGACGAAGAAACCCTTATGAACTTTAACAGGCTTATAAACTCAAGGACAAAAGCCGTAGTATGTACAAGCGCAAGCAATGTTACGGGAAAAATACTGCCCTATAAAAGAATAGCCGCCCTTTGCAAAAAAAGAGGGATCTGCTTTATTTTAGACGCAGCGCAGGGAGCGGGAGTGCTGCCTATCAGCCTTAACGACGGAATAAATATTATCTGCGCCGCAGGTCACAAAGGCTTGTACGGTCCTATGGGCACCGGGCTTATGATAACCGACGGAAAATACCGCCTTAATACCCTTATAGAAGGCGGCACAGGCAGCGCTTCAACAGATCCCGTACAGCCTGAATTTCTCCCCGATCGCTTTGAAAGCGGAACAATCAACACGGCAGGAGTAATCGCCTTGGGAGAGGGAGTAAAATTTGTTACGGAAAAAACCATATCTGCCGTTTATGAGCATGAATGGCGGCTTTGCAATTATGCTTACGGCGAATTGAGAAAAATAAGAGGCGTTATTCTTTACGGCGGCTTTTCAAGAAAAAACGCTCCTCTTTTTTCCTTTAATATAAGGGGAAAAGGCTCGGAACAAACAGCCGCATTGTTAAGCGACAGGGGCTTTTGCCTAAGGGGCGGATTTCACTGCGCCTACCTTGCCCACAAAAAGCTCGGTACATTGAATACGGGAACGGTAAGGTTCGCCCCGTCGGTGTTTACGGAAAAAAGGGAAGTAAAAGCTTTTATTTCCGCTGTGAGAAAGATTGCGGCAGGGTGAAATTTTTGAGTGCTTTAATCGCCGCCGATGTTTCCTGCAAGAAAATGCGGGAACATCGGCGGCAATAGTATAAGCGCAGCACCGCATTGCCTAAAAAAGAACGGGACAAAAGGCTGTTACATCGGTGCTGCGATAATTTTTTTCAGATTATCAGAACTTGTTCTCAGATATCCCCCGCCTTTTGTCACGCAAAAAGACGGGGGATATCGGTTTTTATTAAAATTATTTATCCTTTTCCTTATCCTTGCCTTTATCCTCGGAATCAATCCTGAATGCAATAAGCCTGCTTATGCAGTTATCGCTTACCTCCGTTACCACAAAGCGGATATCCTCATAATCGGTATGAGGCGTTTTTTCGGTATCCTCAGGAATATAGCCCAGCAAATCGGTAACAAATCCCGCAATGGTATCGTAATCGTGATCCTCGGGCAGCTCGTAGCCGAAAAGCTCCAAAACATCGTCGGGATCGCAGTCGCCCTCTATCTGATACTTTTCTTTGCCGATCTTCTTTATGCTGGCTTCCTCATCGTCATATTCGTCCTGAATGTTGCCCATTACAGACTCAATTAAATCCTCAACGGTAACAATTCCCGCTGTGCCGCCGTATTCGTCTATTACCACAGCCATTCCCGACTTATTTTCGGTAAGCTGCTTAAATGCATCGTCGCAGGGACAGCTTTCGGGTATAAATGAAGTCTCCCTTACAAAATCGTTTGCCGTATACTTTTCGGGATTTTCTTTTCCTATAAGACAAAGCAGATCCTTAACTAAAATAATTCCGACAATGTTATCTATGCTTTCACGGTACACGGGTATTCTTGAAAAGCCCTCCTCAAGAGCAAGATACACAATATCGTCTGTTTTCACACTTTCCTCCACCGCAGCAATGTTAACCCGGTGGGTCATTACATCGGATATTTTCAAATCGCCGAACTCAAAAATATTGTTGATCATTTCAACGGAAGAGGTTTCAATTTCTCCGTTTTCCGCTCCTGCGTCCACCAATGACATAATCTCGTCCTCGGTAGCGGTTTTGTAATTATCTCCCAAAGCCTTTTTTAACAGTGCGTTAAGTCCTCTTTCCATAAGTACAAGAGGGTAAAGCAGGTAATATGCAGGTTTTCGTTTTCGCCCGTCTGCGTCCATTTTTGTTTCCTTTCCGATTTTTTGTTTTTTTCAATATAGCACATTTCTATGAAAAATTCAAGGGGGCGGCTTTGTAAAAAATCAGCTTATACTATTTCCTATGACAGTTGACAGTTAAAGGTTGACAGTTGACAGTTGTTGAAGATTGAAAGTTGACAGTTAAGATGTCGGCTTCGCCGGCAGATTTGAAATTTTTCGTTTCCGCCGACATTTCAAGCCGTTTCTTTGAAAAAATGCCGCATTCACATAAGCGATAAGACCGACTAATGAGAAATTTTAAATCGGCGAAGCCGTTCCGCAACCGTCAATTATCAGCTGTCAACAGTCAATTTCTATGCAAACAGGTTCTCGGCTGCCAAAAAGGCGATCAAACGCTGCCCGCAACGGCAACGTTTTCAATTCTCACCGCCAAAGGACCTGCATAACGGCTGTCCTCATACTGCTCCTCGGAGAACACAAAATTTGTGTGCGCCTTGGTGATAATGCCGTTAATCGAACCGCCTGTTACCTTGGTTATTTTTTCGCCGTCAAAGAGATAGGCTAAGCGGATCTCGCCGCCGAAATGCCCCGTAAAATCGTCCATCTGGAAATCGGAAAACTTTACCGCCTGTAAATAAGGCTTTTTCTTCATATTCTCAAGGCTTTCGGCGCCTGCCTCCAGCTTGATTTTTTCGTAAAATCCCGTAGGCTTTATTCCCAAATACTGAGCGAATCGGTTTCCGCCGTGAATTGCCCTTAACTCGCCGTTTTGAACAAGCCTTAAGTCCTCCATTTTCGTTCCCTCTTCGCTGTAGGGCTGTGTGGCAAGACAGGTAATGTTGAGCTTTTCGCCCTTTACATCCTCCCCCTGCGTCTTTGTTCCTACCGCATAATCGGAATAGTGAGCGTAGATGTAAGCGGCGTTGGACTTGTTGGTGTAGTAGCTTAACACAGTGGCAAGCTCGCTGCCACTGAGGATTATATCATAGTTTCCGCTTTCAAGGCAGCGTTTTGCAACGGATCTGTCCTTTGCCGCCCTAATACCCTCAGCCGCCTTTTCAGCCAGCGCCTTTTCGTTTACATTGTCATAATCAAAGCTGTAATGCAGCTCTACATCTTCCTCTGTTTTGCATTGGGTTACAAACTCGCCGTTAAGGTTAAATTTATTAAAGGAAACATCTATGCCGTCGGAATTTACTATACGGGTGGCATTGTTTACCGCAAAAAGCTCGGCGGAATTTATAAAGGCTTCCTTATCGTTATCCACAGAGAACAACGCCCTTGCCATGGTCTGAACCGCTTCCTCGGTGGATCTGTGCTCGACGGAATTGTCAACTATCGCCCTGCCGTCGCCCCGAACCAATTCAAAAAAGGGATTTGCCGCAAATTGAGCGGCAAAGTAGGTTTCCTTCAGCTTTGCTTTAATTTCTTCATCGGACATGGAAGGAAAAATTCCCGCTCCCGCACTGCCCCTGAGCTTTATTCCGTCCCTTTCGATATCTCGGTACACTATTACGTTATAATCGGTAACATTTTTACTGCGGCGAACGTCAAGCTTTTTCCCGATAAAAAATAATTCGCTGCTGCTTTTTTCCGTTTTGGTGATAAGAAATTTTTCAATGCCCTCGCTGTTCAATATATTGATTATTTTATTTATCATAATATTACCCCCAATCAGCCCAAAGAAATTTTTGCCTTAATATAAGGACCGCCGTCCGATACCTTGACCCATTCCTTATAGCCCTTGCCGCACATACCTCCGCCGCTCAGCTCGGAGGTTTTGCTCATCATGGTGATGGATTTAAGCAAATCGGGAACATAGCCTGTCATAACAATAGGCGCAAATACCTTTCCCGTAAGCTTTCCGTCCTTTATCTCCTTTGCCATGCTCACCATCATCTGAATGCCCCAGTTTTTGGGATCTTCCATGCCGCTGCTGGGAGTGGAAAGAAGAAAACCGTCCTTTACGGAGGCTATCATATCCTCGACCTCGTCGTTTCCGCCGAGAAAATAGGTGTTTGTCATTCTGGTGTAGGCTTTTCTTTCATAGCTTTCTCTTCTGCCGTTGCCTGTGGATTTTGTACCCAGCCACAGTGCGCTTTTTGCGTCGCAGAAGCCGCCCTTTAAAATACCCTTGTCTATTACAAGGGTATCGTGAGCCTCCTCGCCCTCGTCGTCAAAGAAATAGGTCGCAGTCTGATTTACCGCACAGGGGCTGTCGTGCATTGTAACAAGGGGAGAAGCCACCTGTTTGCCGATATAGCTTTTTGCCAAGGCTCTGTCCTTTGCGAACATATCCATCTCAACGCCGTGTCCGAAGGCTTCGTGAACGATCATTCCCGTAACCTCGGGCTCGCAGATGCACTCATACTCGCCGGGAGCAATAGGCTCTGCGGTAAGCATTTCCAAGGCATTATCAACAGCTTCGTCCAAGCCGCCCTCAAGCCGCTCTAAAACCTCCGCTCCCCCCGAAACGGAATAGCCCTTATAGGACTGCTGGATGTTGTCGCCGTCCTTTCCGACTGCCGCCAGCACAGAGGTCGCCCACATTACATTCTGAGTCAGATCCCTGTTTCTGCTGATAAAAATGTTGGAGAATTTTCGGTATTCAAAACCGCAAATGCAGTCGATGATTTTTTCGTCCTTAGCAATTCCCTTTTCTCTTATACCCGTAAGCTTGCCGATAATTTTTTCCGCACCCACATCCTTGGGATCTGTCTCATACTCGGTGGATTTATCAAAGGTTAAGGGCTTATCCTCGGGAATACCGATATTTTCGCCCCGATAAAGCTTAACGGCTTCATCGACCTTTTTAACGATTTCGGGAATTAACCCCTCGCTTAATTCGTTAAAGGAATATTCCGCCTGTCCGCTTTTGTCAAATATGCGGATAACAAAGCCCCTTTTGTTATAAAGAGCATTGGGAGTTATATTCGCGCCTGTGGAGGATATGCGGTAAGAGCAGCTGTCGCTGTCAACTCCCAAAAGAGAGCAGTAATCGTATTTATCACACAAAAGCTGCACCAATTTTTTTGCGGTGGGTCTGAGGTTTTCCAGATACTCGCTTTTTTTAACTTGCATATTTTTTTCCTTTCTTGTTTTCTTAACAGAAATGCCTGTTTTTACATTATACCGCTTTTTTGAGGTTTTGTCTATAGAAAACGCTGTACAAGAGGTTGATTTTCCTTAATAAATTTGCTACAATCTGTTAAGAGACGCTTTTTTAAAAAAGTTTTGTTAAGTTTTAAAGTATATGTCGTCTTATATGGTAACGGGTGTGACAACGAGTATAGTAACGAGTGTGGTAACGGAAAGAATGATCGGGGGTGATAAGGTGGAGGACGAAGAGATTGTTGCAATGTTTTTTCAGCGCAGCGAATCGGCTTTAAAGGCCGTTTCTCAAAAATACGGCGGACTTTGCTACACCGTCAGCGACAATATTCTGCATAACGCCGAGGACGCAAAGGAATGCGTCAACGATACCATGCTTAAGGCATGGAACACCATTCCGCCTCAAAAGCCCAAGAGCCTTTCCGCCTATCTTGCCAAAATCGCAAGGAATCTTGCTTTGGACAAGTATCGCTTTTATCACCGAAAAAAGCGCAGCTGCTTCACCGAGATCTTAGAGGAGGCTGAGGAGGTTTTTATAAGCGAGGATACCGTAGAGCAGGAGGCTTACCGAAAGGAAATCGTTAACGCAATAAACAAATTTTTAGGCAGGCTGTCCGATAAAAAAAGACGTATTTTTTTGGGCAGATATTGGTTTTGCGAAAGCATAAGCGATTTGGCAAAGAAATATAAAAGCAGCGAAGGCGCAGTTGCCGTTACGCTGTCGCGCACACGCAGGGAGCTTAAGGATTATTTAAGGAAAGAGGGCTTTGACATTGGCTGAAAATAAATTTATGGATTTGTTATCCGATATTGACGAAAAGTACATTAAGGATATGACGGAAAAAAAGGAAGGAAGGAAGGCAGGCGGGCAGGAGGAAGAGGAATCCTTTCAAGCGGCTGAAATAGTAATTGTGGAGGAAAAGAAGCATACCCTATCCTTTGCCCGCATTTTTTCCTGCGCCGCCGCCGTTTTGCTTTTAACCGCCGCCCTGTTCGGCTTGAACTTCATAAGGGACAGGCTGCCTGCGGAAAACGAAAACACCACTGCGCCGGAAGCCGAGAAAACAACGGAAAACACCGCCGCCACCAACACCGATCCCGTGGTGATCCCCATTCCCACCGCCGCAATAAGCGATTTGCATTCGGTTGATTTTAAAAGCTTAATGGACGAAACGGATTTGAGCGATTACCCTGCGGTAGACATATCTCAAATACCCGATATAGACGCCTCTTACGAAAAGATTTTCAGCAATTACGGCGACGGAAGCGATAAAATAATAACAAAGGCAATAATTGACACAAAAAAATGCGGAGAGTATGATCTTTCTTTAATCGGCTACGGCTTGCTAAAGGACGAAGAAGTTTTTGGGGATAAAATAATCGCCTTAACGGGCTTCAGAATAGCATTGCAAAAAGACAACAAAATAATCGCCTCGGGGAAATTATCCTTAAATTTATTTCAGGGCACGGACGGGGAATCCAATGTATTGGGAAATGTATTGGGAGAGGATGATTACGAATGGTATATGCTTTCTGCGGACAGCATTGCCGAAACTACCGAAATAGTGGATTTCGTTGATAAACAAATAATTATAGCCAGAGTGATCGGACAAGGTATTTTTGCCCCCACGCAGTTTTACGCTGCGGAAAAAGGCGATTTGATCCTATGCAAAAGAGCGGACACAAATGCAGGGAGTATTATCGAATATACCGGCGGAATCTGTGAAAAATATGACGCCGGCAGCTCAAAGGTCGGCATTTACGATAAGCTGTTTAAAAAGATTTTTGAATTTGATTTTTATTACGCTACGGCAGCTTACAGCGTTAAACCCTCCGACTTTTCTTCGGAATTTGACGATTATATTGTTTTGGAGAATAATACCGTTCCGGATATAAACGAATATGCTTTGGCAGGCGCCTTTAAGGAGAGAACCGAAAAGGTTATTGAAGAAAGTATCCCGAAGGGAATACTCAATGTGCGGGGAATGGAGAATATTCAGCTTTACCTTGTGGGAGAGCATATAAGAACAGACAGTGAAAACGACTTAAAGGGCGATCAAATCAAATGCAGCGGATTAAGAGTTCTGGTTTATGACGGAGGAAGCTATGCGGGCTGTATTCCCATTGAGACGGAAGCCATAAGCACACTGTCTATGGAGAGCTATGCACGGCTTATGCCCGAGGTGTTTATTATGAATGACGGCACCGCTCTTATCGTTAAGGATCTGAAAAACAGCTATTACGGCAGCGGCAGCTTCTTTGCGGTTCGGGACGGCAAATTCTACGACAGTATAAACGGAGATTGGAGCTATGCAACGGAAGACACTATGCCCGAATGGATGAAGGAGGTTACGGAGGACGACAGCGTTTATTTCGATTATGACCACAACGCCGTTGTATGCGGTTTTAAAAGATATATCTTTGATTTTGACAGCCCGGAACCGGGGGGATATGTTTATCGGGTCTATTGGGTGGAGTAAAAAAAAGGCGCAAAATATCTGAAGGAACGTGAAAATGGGAACGTGAAAATGGGAACGTGAAAATGGGAGCGTGAAAATGGGAGCGTGAAAATGGGAGCGTGAAAATGGGAACGTGAAAATGGGAGCGTGAAAATAGGAACGTGAAAATTACCGTCTGTTTCTTAGAACATAATCTGTTCTTAAAATCAAGAAACAGGCGGTAATTTTCAGAACTTGTTCTTACTTCAACTCAAAAAACCTATCCGCATTATCATTGCAGATTTTAATCGTCTCCTCGGTATCGAAGCCCTTTATCTCTCCCATTTTAGCGGCTGTTGAAGCTATCATTGAGCTGTCGCAGCGTTCGCCCCTGTACGGAACGGGCGCCATATAGGGGCAGTCCGTTTCAAGCATAAGCCTGTCTGTGGGCACTGCTTCGCAGGCGGTTACCGCCCTTTTTGCGTTTTTAAAGGTCAGAACCCCCGTAAAGCTTATATAAAGCCCCATTGAAACAAGCTCCCGAGCGGTTTCCGCACTGCCGCCGAAGCAGTGCATTACGGCTTTTTTCGGCTTTAATTCACGCAAAATTTTCAGCGTATCTTCGGTGGCGTCCCTGCTGTGAATTATAACGGGCATATCCGCTTCATTGGCTATATTTATCTGGCGGCGGAAAAATCTTATCTGATCCTCACGGTTAAACCCCTCATAGTGATAATCAAGTCCGATCTCGCCCAGAGCGACTATTTTCGGATGCTCCAAAAGAGAGGTAAGCTGCCGCTCCCAATCCTCGGAAATATCGTAAATATCCTCGGGGTGAATACCCAGCGCTCCGTACATTCCCTCATACCGCTCCGTAAGGGAAAGGGCAGGCTGCCACCTTTTTTGTGCGCAGCCTATTGTAATGATTTTGCTCACCGATTCTTCAAAAAGCCTTGTAAGGAGCTGTTCTCTGTCGTTGTCAAAGGCCTCGTCGTCATAGTGGGCGTGTGTGTCTGTTAATTTTATCATTTTATTTGTTAGTATAGGGTAGTTAAAAAACAGTTTATCTGCTTTTTAATCGGTTATAAGTTAGAACTTGTTCTCATAGGAATGGTGCGCAGATTTTCGAGCAAATTT
>CANEHP010000035.1 GCA_947427325.1 uncultured Clostridia bacterium
TCGGCAAAATTTGCCGAAAAGATGCGTGCCAATTTCTATGAGAACAAGTTCTAATCCTTAAAAATAATCCTGAATTTTTCTTCCATAAAAACAGGGTGATAGGACTGCTTTGCTTTTTTTAAATTCTGCTCTCCCATATCCTCTTCTCTGTTTATATATTTTATATCGGAGGGTATACGGCTGACATACTCCCTGTTTATCATAGGATAAGTTCCGTCGTAAAGGTTAAGCCCTTTTTCCACATGTACGTCAAAGGAATCGCTGTTTATCCGTTCCCCAAACGTAAAGGCAACCGGCTCTCCCTCAACCTTTAATATGCCGCCTGTAAAATCCAGCTCCTTAAAATGCTCCAAACCCTGACGCGACGCAAAAACCTCGTCCTCCATCGAGGAATCGCCGCCGTCATAGTTTTCATTATACCATTTATCCAAAACGGTATAACAATCGTTTATATTTTCCTTTGATATTTCCTCATAGCTCCATTTATTCTGCATAAAGCGATTTATAAAATTTCTTTTGGAGTGATACTTTTTTCCGATCAGATACGCTAAATCCTCACGATTGTAGCAATAATCGAAATAATCGGCATTGCTCCGAATTTCAACGGAATCTCCGTACAATTCTTTAAGATATTCCATACCGCCTTTGGGCGAGCTGCATATCCTCAAATTTTCTCCCCGCTCCCTTGCGCAATCCTTTAAAAGAGATATAACCTCCTTAATATCTCCCCTGCCTGCGGGATAGAAATATTCGCCGTCGCTTTCCGCAAGGTAAAAATCCTTGTAAAAGGCTATCTGCATTTTATAGGGCTTACTCCATATAAAATTATTGCCGAATGTGTATTCGCACCCCCTGAAATCCGAATAGCTCAGCAATTCCCTTGCTTTGTCCTTATCCTCAAGCTTTATATCCCTAAAATTCAACATACTTTATTTTAATAATTCCTCAACTTTTTCTTTTATTTTTCGGTGAATTATCTCAATAGGCAAAGGCTCGTCCTTTTCATAGCATTTAACCATATGCCATCCTTCTTTTTCCGCAACATATAACGCCGCATTTCTGCATTTTTTCATAAAATCAAGGTTGCTTTCATGCAGATCCAGCTTTTTTTCATCGCCGCCATACCTTTTTATAAGCAGCTTTCTTGAAACTTCAACGGGCATATCCAGAAATATTATTCCGGTGGGCTTCGGTATGGCAAATTTATTGTATTCCGTATCAAAAAGCCACTCCGTATATTCGTTCCACTTATCCTTAGGCAGCTTTGTCATTTGATACATGGCGTTGCTGCTGACATATCGGGCGGAAATAATCGGCGTTCCCGCCAAATAGTCCTTTTCCCAATCGGTCTTATAGCTTGTGTATCTGTCCACCGCATAAAAACAGCTGGCGGTATAGGCGCTGACCGCATCGTTTTGCTCGTTATACTTTCCGTTAAGATAGCTTGTTACTATCTCTCCCGAGGGGGATTGGTAATTGGGAAATGTAATAAATCTGAAACTTGGGTAATCCTTTTTTAACAATTCAAGCTGAGTGGTTTTTCCGCCTCCGTCAAGGCCTTCTATAACTATAAGCTTTTTATCCATTTTTCACCGCCGTTAACTATAGCAGTATTGCACAAAGATGTAAACAGGCTTTTTAGAACTTGTTCTCATAGGAATGGTGCGCAGATTTTCGAGCAAATTTTGTCGAGGACAAGGAAAAATTCCGCAGGAATACTCGTGTATTTCAAGAAATTTTGACGCAGTCATCGGCAAAATTTGCCGAAAAGATGCGTGCCAATTTCTATGAGAACAAGTTCTTATACTTTCTGCCATATGTCGTTGTAAATACCGTTATTTAAGTAATATTACCACATTTTGCTTATTTAGTCAAGTTCGGACAGCTGTCTTTCGGCACAGACAATAACCTCCGAAACATTGCTTGAAGCCTTTATTTCGGAAATTACCATATCCTTTACCTGAATATCGGAAAGCTTGTAGCTATAGGGCAGGGCAAGATCAAAAATAACCGACCTGCCGCTGCTGCCCTTCAGCACTCTGAAATCGTGAATTGAAAGAGCCGGGTCAATATTTTTAACTATATCCTTTACCTGTTCGCAAAGCCTTGCCGTTTCCCCGTCCTCAATATCCACAGGGTCTATATGTATGGTGACAAAGCAGCCGAATTTCTCCTTAAAATCCTTTTCTATCCTATCGATAAGTTCATGAGCCAAGGGCAGGGACATGGCCGAATCCACCTCTGCGTGAAACGAAACAAAGCTTGTTTCCGCACCGTAATTGTGAATTATCAAATCGTGTATCCCTATGACGCCATCGTAACCGCAGGCGCAATTTTGTATATTTTTCGCCATTTCTCTGTCGGGCATCTGACCGAGCAGAGGGGAAAGGCTTTCCCTCGCCGTTTTAATTCCCGAAATAATTATAAATACCGCAACGATCAAGCCCGAATATCCGTCAATGTTAACCTTAAAAAAATAACATACCAGCATTCCCGCTATAACCGCCGCCGTAGCCAGAACATCGGAAATGCTGTCGGCTGCTACGGCTTTAAGCGCAACAGAGTTTATTTTTTTGCCCAACTTGCGGTTAAAGAGAAAAAGCCAAAGCTTAACAAGCACCGACGCTGTAAGAATTATAAAGGTAAAGACGCTTATTTTGGGCATCTCGGGGTTAAAAATCTTTTCAAAGGAGCTTTGTATAAGCTCAAAACCCATAAGAATTATAATAAAGGAAATAACCAAGCCCGAAATATACTCCGCTCTGCCATGACCGAAGGGGTGCTCTCTGTCGGGAGGAGTATTGGCTATTCTAAATCCCACCATATTGACTATGGAAGAGCCTGCGTCGGAAAGATTGTTTACGGCATCGGCAACAACCGATATCGAACCCGAAAAAATTCCCGCCAAAAGCTTGCCGATAAACAGGCATATGTTAAGCGCAATACCCGTCATGCCCGATAAAAATCCGTATTTTTTCCTTACCCTCGGACTGTCGGCATTTTCTTTTCCGATAAACAGTTTAATTAAAAGATTTGTCATTGTTTTCTCCGTTTAATACCCAGGCTTGTTTGAAAATAGAGGGAATGTGGGATTTTCGTCCCAAAACGGTTGGATTCAGGAAAAAAAGCAGTCAAACCGACGTTTGACAAGGCTTTTGGACGCAGAATATAACCGTTTTGGGGTGAAAAAAACGGCGTTCCCGATTTTTCAAACAAGCCCTAATTCTCGTCTAAAAATAAACAAGGATTTGCAAAAAATCAGACCGCAAAGATTGTTTATTTTTAGTTAAAAATCAGTATAAGCATTAAGGACGATTTCCTATAAATGGAAACCGTCCTAAGATTAGGGCGTATTCGCATAAAGCTTCCGAAAATTATTTAAGCTGTGTACAAATAAAATTATCAAAGGCGTTTTGACCGCTCTCGTCACGTTTAAACACGCCGGAATCGCACAAAACCTCTTCAAAAACCTTTCCCGTTTCATATCTTATAATATCCTCGGCGTTTTCCTTTGAAAATTCGGGATGATTTTTAAGAATTTCCTCCGCCCATTGGCTGTGAGCGGCTGTCAACGGATCGATTGTCAAATCCTTTTTCTCCAGAAGCGCATTTTCAACCGCCTTTAATTCCAAGGCAAGCCTTGAGGGCAGAACGGCTAAGCCCATAACCTCGATAAGTCCGATATTTTCCTTTTTAATGTGATGCAGGGAGGGATTGGGGTGAAATACTCCCAAGGGTCTGTCGTCGGTTGTGATGTTATTTCTTAAAACAAGGTCGCATTCGTATACATCTCCCCTAAGCCTTGCAATAGGAGTAACGGTATTATGGGGAACTCCCTCGGTTTCGGCAAATATCCCAACACTTTCATCGGCGTAGCTGCGCCATTTTTCCAGCACGTAACTGCACGCCTTTACAAGACGGGCTCGGTTAAGGCTTTTCAGTCTTATAACGGACATAGGCCATTTAACCCTTCCCGCCTCCACTTCAGGGAATTTTGACATTAAAAATCTGCTCTCTACAGGGGCAATTTCCATAGGGAATGTATAGCGTCCCCCCTGAAAATGCTCATGACTCAGTATTGAGCCGCCTACAATAGGCAGATCCGCATTTGACCCGATAAAATAATGAGGTAAAAAATCAATAAAATCAAAAAGCTTTTCAAAAACAGCTTCATCTATTTTCATAGGTATATGCCGCTCGTTAAAAAGTATGCAGTGTTCGTTGTAATATCCGTAGGGAGAATACTGAAGCTGCCATGGCTCGCCGTGGATCTTAACGGAAACGGGTCTTAAATTCTGTCTTGCGGGGTGAGCGGCAGTTCCGCTGAAACCCGCATTTTCGGGGCAAAGCTGGCATTTGGGATAAGCGGTGGATTTGTTCTGTGCGGCGTTTTTTATATCTCCGGGATCTTTTTCGGGCTTGGAACGGTTAACGGTAATGTCAAGATCACCATACTCCGATTTATATTTCCACTTTAAATCCTTTGCAATTCTTCCCGCCCTTACATAATTTACCTTTTGGTTGTAGGAATAGTATTCGTCGGAAGCCGCCTCGGGGGAAACGGAGTTATATATGCGCCAAAACCTGTCGTTGACCTCATGGGGCAGCGGCGTCACAATACCCATCAGCTTTGTGTCAAATAAATCCCTGTTATTTGCGGTATTTTCGACGATCCCCTTTTCACAGGCGTAATCCGTAAGGCGGTTCAATATTTCATCAACCGAAATATCATTAGTTTTACTGCCGTCACATTCACATACCTCCCAGTCGGAAAGCCCGAAAATATTCATATATTGATTTCTTATAACCCTTTCGTCAATAGGCTGTATAAGTCCGTTTTTTATCGAATAATCTATCAGCAGCTGAATATCATTGCAAATCATTTTACTGCCTCCCTTGAAATAATGAAAATATTTCTTTTTACGCAGTTTAATTATATCATCGCTGAAATTTTATGTCAACGATTTTTGAAAAATAAAAAAATGCAGTGTATAATATTGCTCCCCCAGAATAAATCCTAAATTTTTTGCTTGCTCCTTTGCCGAAATACTGCGTCGGAGAACTTTGAAATATGTGTATATTCCTGCGGTTTTCTTTCTTGTCCTTCAGCAAAGATTCTGCGCAAAGTTCTTCAAAATTTAATTGGGGGAGCAATATAAACATCAAAATTAGCAAAATCTATTGACAAAAAAATCATAAAGTATTAAAATAAGAAAAATACAATTATTTATCGCTTTTGATATTTAGTCTTGCAGTTGGAGGGGAGTAAATTATGTTAAGTCTTTTCACGTTAAGCTTTATATTTTGGTTTTGCAGCTTGGGCTTTTATTTTAGCGGCAAGTATTATTTCCGTACCAAAAATTAAGGCAGTGATGTGGAAGATTTGAACAATGTGATTTAGCTTTGTACAATTAACCTGCATCGCTATGGTGCAGGTTTTTTTATGATAGCTTGCGGCAGTTGGTTATCAATAAAAAAGTAAGAACTTGTTCTCATAGGAATGGTGCGCGGATTTTCGAGCAAATTTTGTCGAGGACAAGGAAAAATTCCGCAGGAATACTCGTGTATTTCAAGGAATTTTGACGCAATCATCGGCATAATTTGCCGAAAAGATGCGTGCCAATTTCTATGAGAACAAGTTCTAAATATATTTTCATTATGGAAAGGAAATAAAAAATGGTAATTATTCTTAAACAGGACGCACCCAAGCAGGATGTGGACAAGCTTTGGCACGATATTGAAGCGCAGAATATCAAGATCCACGAAATTATCGGCTCCCACACTACAATTTGGGGGCTTATCGGCGATACCCATAAAATCGATATGGAGGCTATTGAGGCAAGAGAGATTGTAGAAACTGTTCAGCGTGTTCAAGAGCCGTACAAAGAGGTAAACCGAAAATTTCACCCCGAGGACACCGTTGTATCGGTAGGCAATGTAAAAATAGGCGATGGAAATGTAGCGGTTATTGCGGGGCCATGCTCTATTGAGACAGAGGAGCAGATAATAGACACCTGTATACAGGTTAAAGCAGCAGGGGCAAATATGTTAAGAGGCGGAGCGTTTAAGCCCAGAACCTCTCCCTACTCATTTCAGGGCTTGGGAGACGAGGGCTTAAGGCTGTTTTTAAAGGCAAAGAAAGCCACGGGACTTCCGATAGTTACCGAGCTTATGTCCCTGAATCATATTGATTTGTTTAACGATGTGGATATTATTCAGGTAGGCGCAAGAAATATGCAGAACTTTGAGATGCTGAAGGAGCTGGGAAGGTGCAGTAAGCCTATTTTGCTTAAAAGAGGTCTTGCCAATACCATCGAGGAGCTTTTAATGTCGGCAGAGTACATTATAGCAGGCGGAAACGCCAATATTATCCTTTGTGAAAGAGGAATAAGAACCTTTGAAACCCAAACCCGCAACACACTTGACCTTTCGGCTATTCCCGTTATCAAGACCTTAAGCCACCTTCCCGTTTTAATTGACCCAAGCCATGCCACGGGCAAATATGAGCTTGTAGAGCCTATGTCTATGGCGGCTGTTGCGGCGGGCGCAGACGGACTTATTATCGAGGTTCACAACAACCCGCAGAAGGCTCTTTGCGACGGTGCTCAGTCCCTTACTCCCAAGCGTTTTGAAAGGTGTATGGCGAAATGCGCACAGATAGGCAGCGTAATGGGAAAAAAGGTTGGTGCCTTGTAATGAAAAAAATAACCGTAAACGCCGATACAAGCTATGATATACTTATCGAGGGCGGTCTGCTAAAGCAATGCGGAGAGCTTATTTCACAGGCGGTAAAATCCAAAAAGTGCGCCATAGTCACCGATGATAATGTGGACGGGCTTTACGGCGATATTGTTGTAAAGAGCCTTGAAAACAGCGGCTTTACCGTTTCAAAGCTTGTTGTTCCCCATGGAGAGGAGTCAAAATCCCACAGGCAGCTTATTGCCCTATATAATTTCCTCTGTGAAAATGATATTACAAGAACCGATTTTCTTATCGCCTTAGGCGGAGGAGTCGTGGGGGACTTAACGGGCTTCTGCGCCGCTACCTACCTCAGAGGTATAGACTATGTTCAGATACCCACCACGCTTCTGGCTCAGGTTGACAGCTCGGTGGGAGGAAAAACCGCCGTAAATATTGATTCGGGAAAAAATCTTGTTGGCGCATTTAAACAGCCCGCATTGGTTATAACCGATACCGATACTCTTTCCACACTTTCGGAGGAAATTTATGCAGAGGGTATGGGAGAAGTAGTTAAATACGGTATGATCAGGTCGCTGCCCTTATTTGAAAAGCTGTCCGAAGGCAGCTCCCGCAAATATTTAGATGAAATAATTGCCCAATGCGTCGGCATAAAGCGCAATGTGGTGCAAAACGATGAATTTGATACAGGCGAGCGTATGATTTTGAACTTCGGTCATACCTTTGCCCATGCTATCGAAAAGGCAGCGGGATACGGCAATGTTCCTCACGGAAAAGCCGTTGCCATGGGAATGTATATGATAACCTCTGCGGCAGAAAAGCAGGGTAAAGTAAAAAAAGGAACAGCGGATCGGCTGAAAAAATGTCTTGAAGCCAATTCTCTGCCCCATGAATACAAAATATCCCGAGATGATTTGTATCGGCTCTCTATCGGAGATAAAAAAAGAACCTCGGATAAAATCAGAGTAATTATCTGCGCAGAACCGGGTAATTGTGAAATTATAACCTTGAGCCTTAATGAGTACAGAGAGCTGATTAACCTTGTCTGAAAGGAAAAAAATAATGGGAAAAACCGTAACCATAACACCCTCTAAACTAAGCGGAAAAATTTCCGTTCCTCCGTCTAAAAGCATTTCCCACCGTGCGCTTATCTGTGCGGCGCTTGCAAAAGGGAAATCGGAAATCACCAATCTTTTGGACTGCGCCGATACAAGGGCAACTATTGAAATACTTAAAGCCTTTGGCGCAAAAATAACTCAAAAGGGCAAAACAACTGTTGTTGAGGGAATAGAAAACCCAAATAAGGAAGCTGTTGCAGACTGCTGTGAAAGCGGCTCTACTTTAAGATTTTTAGTGCCTGTGGCCGCCGCCTTGGGCTGTAAAACGGAATTTAAAGGAAAAGGAAAGCTGCCCGAAAGACCTATTACGCCGTACTTTACCGAATTAACAAAAAAAGGTATAGCATTTGAAAGCGAAGTTATGCCCTATATCATAGACGGACAGCTTGTATCGGGCGAATACAGCATTGCGGGAGATATTTCGTCGCAGTTTATAAGCGGACTGCTCTTTGCCCTGCCATTACTTCGCGGTGACAGCAAAATTTTGCTCACTTCCCCGCTGCAATCAAAGCCTTATGTTGATATAACCATAGCCGAACTTAAGCATTTCGGCATTTCTGTTGAAGAAACAGACTGTGGATACTTTATACGGGGCGGTCAAAGCTACCGTCCGAATAACACAACAATAGAAGCAGATATGTCGCAGGCGGCATTTTTTGCCGTGGCGGCAGCCTTAGGCTCGGATATTGAAATTGAAGGACTTAACCTTAACAGCCTGCAAGGAGACAGGGAAATTTTAGATGTAATAGATCAATCACATGGGAACTCTTTTGATGTGAGCGCAGCCCAAATTCCCGACTTAGTGCCTATTTTAACAGTTCTGGCGGCTTTGTCCCGGGGTACGTCCCATATTACCCAATGCGGCAGACTGCGAATAAAGGAATGTGACCGATTAGCTGCGATTACCGCCGAACTTAACAAGCTTGGCGCAAAAGTAAAAGAATATTCGGACAGCTTGGAAATCCAAGGCGTGGAGAATTTGAAAGGCGGAGTCTGCGACTGCCACAACGACCATAGAATACCTATGTCTTTGGCAATAGCCGCAACCTGCTGCACAGAGCCTGTAACTCTTGTAGGAGCTGAATGCATAAATAAATCCTACCCTGATTTTTTTGAAGATTATATTTCCCTCGGAGGACAAATAGATGTCATCAACAATTAACTTAGGCAATCTTTCGGTATCTGTTTTCGGAGAATCTCACGGTCCTGCCATCGGTGTTGTGATAGATAATCTGCCGGCAGGAAAAGAGCTTTCTCTTGATAAAATATATGAGTTTATGTCCCGCAGAGCGCCAAAAAAGGACGGCACGAGCACCTTCAGAAACGAAAAGGATATGCCCGAAATCTTAAGCGGCTTTTATAAAGGAAAAACCACGGGAGAAGCCCTGTGTGCAATCATCGGAAACAACGACCGCCATTCATCGGATTATGACAGTATTTCTTCCCTTGCAAGACCGGGACACGCCGACTACACAGGCTATGTAAGATACAATCACAGCAACGATTTAAGAGGCGGGGGGCATTTTTCCGGCAGGCTTACCGCTCCTTTGGTATTTGCGGGAGCGGTTTGCGCACAGTTTCTTGAAGATTCGGGCATTACAACAGCCGCACATATTTATTCTGTCGGAAATGAAAGGGACAGAGAATTTGACCCCGTAAATGTTGACAAGGATATATTGAACAAGGTTAAAACCCGCTATCTTCCCTTGATAGACGAATCGGCAGACGAAAAAATGAGAGCTGTGATAAACGAAGCGAGAGAGAACAAGGATTCCGTAGGCGGTATTGTCGAATGTGCCGCAGTCGGTGTTCCTGCGGGAATAGGTTCTCCCGTTTTTGACGGCCTGGAAAACAGGATTTCACAGGCGGTATTTGCCGTTCCCGCCGTTAAGGGCATTGAGTTCGGCATAGGCTTTGAAGCCGCCGCAATATTCGGCAGTCAAAATAATGACGAGTTTTATACAGACGGCAAACGCATCAAAACGAGAACAAACAACGCAGGAGGAATTTTAGGCGGCATTTCCAACGGTATGCCCTTGATTTTCCGTACAGCAATAAAGCCCACCCCGTCTATCGCAAAGATTCAGAACACAGTGGACTTTATAAAAAATGAAAATGCCGTTATCGAAATAAAAGGCAGGCATGACCCCTGCATCGTGCCAAGAGCAGTACCTTGTGTGGAAGCGGCTCTTAATATTGCCCTTATGTCATATTTTTGTTAGAATAAGGAAAAAAATATATGTATGAATCTCCAAAAATTACCATAAACGATAAGCTGACCGTACAGATCTACTTATGTTTTATTTTAGAGCGGTTAGGGGAGCTTACCGAGGATCAGTTAAGCGATATCGTTACAGAAATTGACGCAGTAAGCGGCTTGGAATATTTTGAAGCTTTGGGCGTTTGTGCGGATAAGCGGCTTATTAAAATTACCGAGGACAAACATATAAAAAAGCTTTCCCTCTTTCCGCAAGGTTTAACTATGTCTAAGGAGTTTTTCCATCGCATTCCTTTGTCTATAAGGGAAAAAACCCTTGAATACGGGGAATATGTGTTAAAAATGGCGGATTTGGAGCGTTCCATTGTATGCAGAATAGAAAGAAACGGAATAGGAGAACCCTGTTTTCTGACCGTATGCTTTTTAAATGAGATAAACGGAGGCGAGCTTATGTCTTTAAGGATTTACGCCCCCGATTATGAACAGGCAAAGCTTATGCGCGAGCGGTTTTATGAAAAGCCCTCGGATATTGTTACAAAAATAATGAATATGTTTATAAAGGATAGCTATTTATAGATCCAAAAAGCACCCGACAGATGCGATTGAACTATGTTCAACTGTCTTTAGCTATTCTTTTTTCAAGCGCAAGGATCTCCTCCCTGCGCTTTTTTGTTTCCGCCTGGTCTATCATATAAAAGGTTTCAAAAAGAGCGAGCACATCGCCTTCCTTTGCGCCCTCCTCTATAAACTCTTTTCTTATATTTATGTTAGCGTCGTTTTCGCTGTCTTCAACCACAGCATAATCTCCTTCAAATCTGTCAATTATCAGCATTTTTATTTTCCTCTTTCAGTACATCAAAGATTCTACCGTCACTGACAAAAACGATATTGCCGTTTAAATCGGTTCTGTAAATTTCAATATTTTTATTTTCAAGTCTTTTCATAACCTGACTGTGAGGATGTCCGTAATCATTAGGCGAGCCTACCTCTATAACCGCATATTGAGGATTTACCTTATCCAAAAAATCCTTTGAGGTGGAGGTTGAACTGCCGTGATGTCCCACCTTTAAAACCCTTGCGGAAATATCAGCGCCCGACGCCAGCAAATCAGCCTCTGCCTCCCGCTCCATATCGCCTGTGAACAGGAAGGAGTTTTCGCCGTGAACAAGCTTTACCGCCACGGAATAATTGTTTAAGTCATTGTAATCGTTAAGGGGCGATAAAATTTTTATACTTGCGCCGTCAAGTTGATAGGTTTTATTGGGTTCTGCATATTGAAGAGCTATATTTTGGCTTTCGATCGTCTTTAAAAGATTATAGTAGGTTGATGTGGTGGGAGTGATTTTTTCGGAAAGCTTAGGCATAATTAAGGCGCCGACATCAAACTCTTTTAAAATATAGCTCATACCGCCTGCATGATCTGAATGGGGATGAGTAACGATAACATAATCCAGCCTTGTTACTTTTTGATTTTTCAAGTAATTTATCACCCGGGAATAATAGGATTTCTCGCCGCTGTCTATTAAAACGCTTTTTGTGCCGGACATTACAAGCTCGCAATCACCTTGTCCCACATCAATAAAGTGAACGGTTAAATCTCCCTCGACCTTTTCACTGCTTTGAGCAAGCTCCGCCGTCTTAAAAACCTCTTCCCAAGTAGGTATTCCCTCGATTTTAAAGAAACGGCTGTTAAGCTCCATAAACAAAGCAGCGCAAATAACCAAAGCTGCAATTACGGGAAAAACAGCCTTTGCGTAATTTGACGAGCCTGATTTTCCCTTGGCGGCTGCTTTGCGTATGGCGCTGTTGCTTTTTCTTCGATGCTTGTTTAAATCAAGATTTGTTCTCATTTTGCTCCTGTTTGTTCAGTTTCCTTTCATACCAGTTTTCCTTTGACATTAAAAGCTGACGGGGCTTATTGCCGTCCTGAGGACCTACTATTCCCATCTGCTCCATTATATCAACAAGACGTGCGGCACGTCCGTAGCCTACCTTTAACACTCTTTGAAGGGCAGAAGTGCTTGCTCCCCCGTTGGCGAATACCACGTCAATGGCTTCGTCAAGCTTTTCATCCGACACATCAAGATCGCCGTTAATTTCGGACTTGTCCTTGTCGTTTGAGCCTACTTTTTCCGCCTGACGCTCAACCTCGTCCATAACGCCCTCGTCATATTCAAGCTCAAATTTATTTTTAATAAACTCGGTCACTCTTTCAACCTCTTCGTCGGACACCCAGCAGCCCTGCACACGCATAGGCTTTGGCATTGCAACGGATTTATACAGCATATCGCCTTTTCCTAAAAGCTTTTCCGCTCCGCCGATATCGATTATTGTTCTGCTGTCAACCTGTGAAGCAACCTTTAAAGCAATTCTTGAAGGAATGTTGGATTTAATAAGTCCCGTGATAACGTCTACCGAGGGTCTTTGAGTAGCCACAACAAGATGCATGCCCGCCGCTCTGGCTTTTTGCGCAAGACGACATATGCTTGCTTCAACATCGTTTTTTGAGCACATCATTAAATCCGCCAGCTCGTCTATGAAAATTACCACCTGAGGCATCTTGGGAAGATCCCCTCTTTCGGCGGCAAGCTTGTTGTAGGCCTTAATATCTCTTACATTATTTGCACTGAGTATATTATAACGCTTATCCATTTCGGTACATGCCCACGCCAAAGCACCTGCCGCCTTTTTGGGATCGGTGACTACGGGTAAAAGCAAATGTCCGATTCCGTTATAAATCATAAATTCAACCGCCTTTGGGTCGACCATTACAAGACGAACCTCATCGGGAGTCGCTCTATATAATATGCTCATAATAATGGAATTTACGCATACCGATTTACCTGCGCCCGTAGTACCCGCAATAAGAATATGAGGCATATCCGCAATATCACTGATAACAACCTCGCCCGAAATGTTTTTTCCGAGGGCGGAGCCTAACTTGCTTTCACATTTTCTGAAAGCGTCGCTGTCTATCATTTCACGAATAAAAACAGTTTCCTTTTCCTTATTGGGTACTTCAATACCCACAGCCGCCTTGTTGGGTATGGGCGCTTCAATACGCACCCCGGCTGTGGCAAGATTAAGGGAAATATCATCAACCAAGCCTGTGATCTTTGATATTTTTACGCCGGGAGCAGGCTGTAATTCATATCTTGTTACAGAAGGACCTCTTACCGCTTCAAGGAATTTTGTGGCTACGCCAAAGCTTTTAAGAGCGTTTACAAGGGTAGTGGCATTATGCTCGATTTCAGCGTTTATATTTTCATCGCTTACCTTTTTAACGATCTCGTTAAGCAGCATAACGGGCGGCAGAACATATTCCTCGGCGGAGGCTACAATACGATCCGCTTCCTGACTTCCGCTTTGGTCTGTGTTTACCGTTGTTTCAACCACTACGCCGTTTTTCCTGTTTTTTTCCTCTATTTCCCGGTTATAATCGGCAATGGCTTTTTCTATTTCGTTTAATCCGCCTGCCTTATTATTTTTAGGATCGTTTTCACCGATAAGCTTAACATCCTCCGATTTGATTTCCCCTGCCTTATTCTGTGCGGGCTGTACATCTGCTTCGCTCGAAGCGTTTCCCTGCGACGCCTGCTCCGGGGTTTCTCCCTTAGCAGCGGCGGCTTCCTTTGGGGCGTTTTCCTCAGTACCGCTTTCACTCAGATCCATCGGCTCTGCCGCTGCATCCTGGGCGTCAGACTTAGCCGCTGCTTCCTCATTTTTCTTATAATCCTCCTCCGTCAGCCTTGGAGGAACAAGGGGAGACTTTGCCCCTATCTTTATCAAAAACTCATCGGACTCCTGCTTTTGCTGCTCTACCAATTCCTTGGCTTCCTTATTTATCTTTGAAATCTCCCTTGCGCGTTTATCGCTTTCGGTGTTTTCTTTTTCACCCTCCCGCAGATTTCTTGTCATTGCGTCTATGCTGTTGAATTTCTTTGTCAATCTTTCGCTGCCGCTTTCATCGGAGGATTGGCAAATCATTTTTTCCGCTTCCTCAAGCCGCCTTCTTTCCTCTTCCTCGCGGATAAGCCGACTTTCCTCCTCATACTCGTCTCGCTTTCTTTTAATAAACCTGCCCAAAGCCGCAAAGGGCTTAGCCACAAGCTTTAGAAAGGTAATTAAATCAATATTTGCCATTACCATAACAATAACAAATATTATTAAAATAATAATAACCGCAGCTCCCCCCCTGCCCAAAAGCAGCAATGGATATCCTATCAGCAATGCGCAGAATCCGCCGCCCGACAAACGCTGACCGTTTGTATAAATCTCGGAAGCCACATTGCCAAAGCCCTCTGCTTCGGGAGAAGCCAACTGTCCCACAAAAATAATCTGAATTGCCGCAGATAACAGGAAAATCAGCATAACAATCTGAAAAATCCTTGCGGCTATGGTTTTCTTATCCTTGTTAAGCCCTATCATAACCGAAAAATAAATAAAAAGAGGACCTATGAAAAATACGGTAACACCAAACACACCGCAAAAAAAGCCATGTATGTAGTCCCAAACATTGGGGGATTGGGCGTCAATATTTCCGAACAGAGCAAGGGCGGTTATTAATAAGCCTATTGCAAATAAAACCACCGCCTGTATATTTCTCCGTCTTGTATGCTTTGCTATAGCTTCCGAGCGCTTTGCCTGCGAAGCGTTGGATTTTGATTTTGAAGCCGCTGTTTTCTCCTTCTGTGACGCTGCCATTTTTACCTCCCGAATTTTTGACAAAAAAAGCTTTTTCCGTATGTATTAGAGCGTGTTCACATAAAATCAGTATGCAGATTTTCGTGCAGATTTTCGTGCA